>JAIVVP010000107.1:0-5946 GCA_049189775.1 Gemmatimonadota bacterium
GCAAGTATAGAATAGTATTGTCTTTCTCAGCATATAACGATTGCGTTATATAACGCAGTACGTTATAGTTGCAGGCATGATAAGGACGTTTTGCTGTGCTGAAACCGAGAAAATCTGGGAAGGTAATTTTTCCAGAAAGCTTCCCGGTAACATTCAAAATACAACCAGACGAAAATTACGTATGTTGAACAATGCACAGAACTTGCGAGACTTACGCATACCTCCGGCAAACAGGCTAGAAGCCTTGCACGGTGACAGGGAAGGCCAACACAGCATCAGGATTAATGACCAATGGCGCATCTGTTTTATCTGGGATCATGGCGATGCATCAAAGGTCGAAATAGTTGATTATCATTAGAGGATTACATGGCTAAACTAATTAATATTCATCCGGGAGACGTGTTACTACACGAATTTCTAGAGCCTATGGCAATCAGTCAGAACAAACTGGCCAGGGACATCTCTGTGCCGCCTCGCCGGATCAACGAGATTGTCCTGGGTAAACGCTCAGTGACTGCAGACACAGCACTCAGACTGGCAAGATATTTTGGTAGTAGTGAAAAATTCTGGTTGGGACTTCAAGATGATTATGATCTGGAGTTAGCTAAAAAGAAGCTTGGAAGATCTATTCAAAAGATTGCCGTTGCAGGATAGAGTTTTCAGATCCCTTAGGATACAGCTGGGTAAATCACTCATTTATTAATTTATGTTTTGATTTTCCGGATAACTGTAGTGATCTCTATAATTTAAAATGTTCTTTAATATTCTTGTCACTCTCTGATTCTTCATACTCAGTATTTTTGTTATCTTCGTTCCACTTTTTAAGACCGTCCCAAAACCCACCAGATTCCTCTTCTTCTACATCTGCAGTTTGTTGTGTTTCCTCCGCTGGTTTTTCAGCTACCGGCTCAGCTTCTGTCTCGGTGGTTTTCTGTTCTGCATATTTAGCCTGCAGTGCGCTGCGTGCTGGTGCAACTTTATCTGACTCAGAATAAATTCTTTTTGCCTTCTCTATATATTTATCAGCTGTTGTCAGCTTATTGGATTTCATGGCGCCATAGGCGAGTGATATATATTTATCAGAAACCGAACGAATCCCTTCATTTGCCTCTGCATTATTTTCGTCGATCATTAATATCGATAGATATTTGTTCAAGGCATTGTTATCTGCCGGACTGGTAAGGCGAAGTGCAGCGATATCTTCTTCAGCCTGCATTAGTAATTCTTCTATCTCTGTTTCTTCTCCTGCAATAAGTGCAGCAGCTTTTTCTAATTCAGACATTTCTGCTACGACTTGTTCAGGTTCAGATGACTCTTGAACAATGGGTGCAACTTTATCTTCCCTGCTACTATCTTCCCTGGCACCATCATTCATGTCACCTGAAAATTTAATGATCCCGAATGCCATGACAATGATAACTACCGCAACACTAGCCATCCATTTGGCTTGAAGATAGATCGGTTTTGAAACAACAACATTTACAAACGTATCAATTTTTTCTGTTTCTTGCTCAGATTCACTGGCTAATTTGATAGTGGTAGCATCTTGTGTCTGATCCAGCGGAACCGTTGTCGGGATCTTGTCCGAGGTAAGTACAGAGTCAGGCACAGGCATCGTTGGTATATCATCTTCCATGATCCCGAATTCAGTGCGCCATTCAATGACGTCCTGTGGACGTTCATCAGCTTTAAAGGCCATGGCATGATCGATTGCCGCAAGAAACTGACCTGTGTATCGACCTTCAGCCAGTTTGGAAACAGGTATGTAACAATCCTTTTGATCATGAACAATCGTCTCACTTCGATCAACAGCGGATATTGGCATTTTTCCTGTGACTGTTTTGTATAAAGTCGCAGCCAGGCCGTAGATATCTGTCCAGGGACCCTGACGATTACTTTTACTACTATACTGCTCGATCGGTGCATAACCGGGCGATACAAGTGTGGTTACTGTATCTTGTGCTTCACTAGTTTCTTGCCCTCGGCCAGCGCGCGTTTGACGTGCTGAACCAAAGTCCAGTAACACCGGGCTACCATCACCACGAATGAAAATATTTCCCGGTTTGATGTCTCGATGTACAAATCCTTTTTCATGCATGGCTTCCAGACCACTTAACAACGGGATGATTATCTTGGTGAGTTCTGCTTCAGTTAAGGTTTTTCTACTTTTTAATATTTGTTGCAGGCTTTTACCTACTTCGTAATTCATGACCATATAGGCCGTATTGTTCATTTCAAATACATTGAAAACGCGAACAAGGTTGGGGTGTTCGAATTTGGTTAATATCTTTGCTTCGCTGACAAACCGTTTCAGGCCCCAGACAAAATCTTCTTTACGTCCAAAGGTGGTTGGTTGCACAGTAAGATCATCTTTCCGAATAGCGAAATCACCTGGTAAATACTCTTTAATGGCAACCTGACGATCGAGATTAACATCATGTGCAAGGTAGGTTATCCCAAAGGCACCCTTTCCGAGTACGCTTTCAATGCGGTACCAGTGCAGTTCATAACCAGCTTGTAACATCATCGGATGAGATTGATCACTCACAAATTTATTCCCTGTTTGAAGTAACTATTATATGGTTGAAAGCAGTATATCAATATTTACAGTTATAATATGTTCACTTGCATTGCTAATGTTCAGAGAATCAAAGGAGTCAGTTGAGCTTGCTTGCCACCTGGACAGCCCTGATGGCTCTAGTTAACACTCAGCTTTTGTAATTTGTTTTTACTGAAAGCTTCTTCCAGAGATGCATCAATCACACATTCGTAATTATCTATGCGTGCGATGAGTTGATCGTTTTGATCGATGAATTCTATCATTGCCAGCGCGCGATGTTCTGAATGATCAACAACATTGATATTGATTTTGCAGCCCTCTTCAGGGAAAGACTTTTGGAACTGTTTATATTCACCAATTGCTGTGGGTAGTGAACCGACACCGAATTGTTCGAAACACCACAGGATCATCATCTGAAAACTACTGTCCATTGCCAATGGATCGGTGAGCCATGAAGAGCGTATGGGTTTTTTCATCCAGATCTTCGGTGAGCTTGCGCCACTGATATTAGCGGTCATCCCTGTTGTGCTACAGGCAATAACATTGGCAATGCCCTGTAATATTTTGCCGTGGAATAATCTATTCGATGTATAGATTTCATTTGCCGCTTGTGAATACTTGCCTGTCACAGTCTGGTTACTGATGGCTTCTTGCTGAATCATGTCAGCAGACAAAATAATCTCTGCACGTGCATGAAGAATTTTTCCACTACGTAATTCAACAGGAACAATGTCTGTATTGTTTTCCTGATGAATATCACCAGCGAGAATTTGCAGATCAATCGTTGCATCTGCTTCCAGTGTTACGCCTTTGAAGACACGGAAATTGCGGAAGCCGTGATAGTTAAGACCTGGATTATCGTGCATGGCGCCGTGTGCAAACCATTCAGTAATCATTGCTACTGGTAATACCGCATGACCGTTCATCACGTGTGAGAGCAGGAATGCATGGTCATTTACATTTAAAGTGCGTGAAAAGGCAACACGCATATTCACGGCAGGAATTTCTGATGTTGCAGTCGTTGTGTCTGCGTCTGTTCTTGCTGTACTCATTTTGGCGGCAGGTTTTTGTGTCAAAGAACCGAGCACAACTACTTCGACAGGCCCTTCATGCGTAATCTCTTGTATCAGATAATCAGCACCGGCTTGTAAATCAATCACACCAACACCTTCGCTCTCAAAGATTTTCTTTAATGCAGGGGTGACCATGCCACCATCCCATGGTCCCCAGTTAACACTGACAACGCGACAGTCCTTACGTAAACTTGCTTGCTGTTGTGCGACTTTATTCAGGACTTCGTTGGCAACCGCATAATCGCACTGCCCTTTGCGACCGAAACGACCGGTTGAAGAAGAAAACATCACCATGACTTTTAAGTCATCGTTTTCTGTCGCCGTCAGTAAGGAATCAACGCCGGCAGCTTTGGTGGCGTACACATGAGAAAATTGTTCTTCGGTTTTATCTTCGATCAATCTATCTGCCAATACACCAGCACCGTGGACAAAGCCGCTGATTTTTCCAAGCTCGTTTCTGGCTTCATCAACTGCGGCCATTACCTGATTTTTGTTGAGAACATTAACTGCGCGATACATCACTTTCACACCGCTTGCTTCAATGCGTTTCAGATTCGTTCGAATTTCCCTATCAGCAAGAATATTTTTGCAGGAATTATCTATATCTTTTGGTTTAATTAATTTTAACTTAAGCCCTTTTTCATTCTGCTTGAGTACTGCTGCTTTGATCTCACTTTCTGTTGTCAGATCTTCAAGCCATGCTTCTTCAGGCTTAGGCATTTCACTTCGACCCAATAACAATAAATTTGTCTGTGTTGTTTCAGCCAGGGCAACGGCAATCTCTGCAGTAACACCACGTGCGCCTCCGCTGACGATAACGACATCATTTGCATCTAATGGCTTTGCAACTTTGTGATCTGCAATCTCTGCATGATCAAGTACAAGTGTGTATCGTTGGTCATTGCTGATACCGACTTCTAAAGGACCATTTAATAAACATTCATTAACGATACTACTTGCAAGATCGCCGATATTGTCACTACCTTGAATATCAATGGCTTTACAGGAAACTTCTGGCCATTCCTTATCGGCTGTTTTAATCAGTCCTGCGATGCCACCTGAAACTGGACAGGTATCGCCGACTCCATTTAAACCAAACTGCCCACCCAGCTGTGTGACACTGGTCAGGATTGCAGCATCAGACTTACCAGCAGCACGTAGTGATTCACTGACACGCCGTACCAGTAAAAAGCTGTCTTTCATAAATGTCTGGTCAGGAATTGCAGGGGTCAAAATAATCAGGCCTGCAATTTCTTTATCTGGTTCAGCATCGAGTGAGACGATTTCAGGGATTAGTTCTTTCTGTTTTAGTGATGCACAGATTGCTTGTGTGAACTCTGGTGCTTCTCCAGTGACCCAGACCGTTGCACCTTTTGCCAGGGATATTTTTTCTTGTTCTGTTGTTAAGGGCACTGCCGTTAAGACCTGTCTATCAATCGTGGCGACCATTTCAGTAATAACTGCCTCTGCACTCGTTTCTGAAGCAATGGTTTCCGTCGTTGCCGCTGGCGATGTCGTTGATGAGCTGGTCAGCATGTGATCAACAATCTGCTGCAAGGTTTGTAATGTCCCCAGATCTTCAGGTTTTACGGTTGGCATTTCAGGCATGCGTTCCTGCAGTGCTGATAATATTTCTACGCGCTTGATAGAATCGATACCCAGATCGGCTTCCAGATTCATTTCAAGGTTGAGCATATCAACCGGGTAACCTGTCTTATCTGCGACAACGTCTAACATCACTTCTGCCAGTTGCTCGTTATTTGCGGCAGCAGATGTTGCAGGCACATCTTCGACTGAAGTATTACTATTGTCTGGATTCCCCTGGGCAAGAAAATCAACAATCTGTTGCAGGGTTTGCAGATTACCTAAATCTTCCGGACTAACCATCGGTGCTTCCGGTAATTTTTCTTGCAGCGCAGATAAAATCTCAACACGCTTGATGGAATCAATGCCAAGATCAGTATCCAGACTCATGTCCAGATTCAACATATCCATTGGATAGCCTGTTTTATCACCAACGACTTCCAGTAGTACGTCTGATAATAAAGATATATTGATGCCCTGTGTTTTTGCCGGTGTTGTCGATACTTGTTGTGTTGATGTTGTTTCAACGCACATGACATCAACGATCTGTTGCAGGGTTTGTAGCTTGCCAAGATCTTCCGGGCTGACCATCGGTGCTTCTGGTATTTGTTCCTGTAAGGCAGACAGGATTTCTACACGCTTGATCGAATCAATACCGAGATCTGTATCCAGACTCATTTCAAGGCTCAACATTTCTTCCGGATAACCTGTTTTCTCTGCAACGACTTT
>JAIVVP010000108.1:0-5861 GCA_049189775.1 Gemmatimonadota bacterium
GAGCGGATCAAACTCATTTCTATGAAAGTGAGTTCGGAAACAGGTGAAACCCCGGTTGCCGAGGTGACCTTGACAGTTGATGGTGAAGAAAAACAAGCTAGTGCGGATGGCAGTGGGCCAGTCGATGCCACATTCAAGGCCATCGAATCAGTTGTGGACAGTGGTTGTAAACTGGAACTTTACTCGGTGAGTAATATTACTACCGGGACAGATTCGCAAGGAGAGGTCACGGTCAGGGTTGATATGGACGGTCGGATCATCAACGGGCAAGGTGCAGATACGGATATTATTATTGCTTCTGCGAAGGCCTATATCAATGCATTGAACAAGGCCCAGGAACAGACTGAACGGGCACATCCCCAAGTTTGATATTAAGGGTCTGATAGCAAAATGAGTTTGACACAAACACAGGAATATTATCTGCAGACTATGGGTGTGGATGTGTATTGGTCAAAGGACAGGGTCATTGCCGATCCTGTTTTTATTCCTGTAGTCGAGACGGAGTTTGAAGAGACTGAAGCCTGGGAAGATCTACGAAAAAGGGTTTCGTCCTGTCAGCAATGTGAGCTGCATCGAGGACGGAAACAGACGGTGTTTGGTGTGGGGGATCATAATGCTGACTGGTTGATCATTGGCGAGGCACCGGGTGCTGAAGAAGATAAACAGGGCGAGCCCTTTGTTGGCCGTGCTGGAAAATTACTTAACAGCATGTTGCTGGCCTGTGGTCTGCAAAGAGAGCAGGTCTTTATCGCAAATATTCTGAAGTGTCGTCCACCAAACAATCGGGATCCGCATGCGCAAGAGGTTGCTGCGTGTTCGGCTTATCTGCGGCAGCAGATTGATCTTATTCAACCAAAGATCATTCTGGCAGTTGGCCGTATTGCTGCGCAAAATCTGCTGCAAACAGAAACACCCATAGGCAAGATGCGTGGCCAGCAGTATGAATATGCCGATACAGGGATTCCTGTGGTGGTGACATATCACCCTGCCTATTTATTACGTTCGCCACGTGAAAAGAGAAAAGCATGGCAGGATTTACAAATGGCGATGCGCGTTTACAAGAAAACAATTCATCAGGAAACAAAATGAGTGCAGTCTTGAAACAGGCAACCATCGTTTTTCGTCCCATGTCAGGAATGGACCTGGAACATGTCATGGAGATCGAAGAAGGTGTTTATGAATTTCCCTGGTCGATTGGTATTTTTCAGGACTGTTTGAATGTCGGTTATTGCTGCTGGGTTCTTGAGCAGGACGATAAGGTTGTCGGCTATGGCATCATGTCCGTGTTGGCGGGTGAAGCGCATATCCTGAATCTCTGTATCAAGTCTGAGTTGCAGAACAATGGACTGGGCAAGGAGATGATTGATTACCTGATTGATCTGGCAAAAGTACACAATGCAGATGTCATGTTTCTTGAAGTGCGACCTTCAAATGGCCAGGCAATAAAAATCTATGAAAAATCAGGTTTTGATGAAGTAGGCAATCGCAAAGATTATTATCCTGCCAAATTTGGTCGTGAAGATGCCCTTATATTGGCCAAACAATTAACAGATAAGATGTGAAGGTCTCAAGGTAAAATATATCTATTAAATTTTAATGAATTAATGAGTGTGCAGAGAAATTGAACGATTCAAAATTAAATAAAGAAGACTTTCCGACGATTGAAGCGCATGTTGGCAATACACCCTTGGTCAGACTGCAACGTTTGCCCGGTGATACCAGCAATATCATCATGGCCAAGCTGGAAGGTAATAATCCTGCGGGTTCGGTTAAAGATAGACCCGCAATGAGCATGATCAACCATGCAGAGGCACGTGGCGAAATTAAACCTGGTGATACCCTGATTGAAGCAACCAGTGGTAATACCGGTATTGCACTGGCTATGGTGGCGGCTATCAAGGGCTACAAAATGATTTTGATCATGCCCGAACATATGAGTGAAGAACGACGCGCGGTGATGAAGGCCTTTGGTGCGGAAATCATTCTAACGCCAGAAGAAGGCAGTATGGAGGCGGCGATAGATCTTTCACGCGAAATGGAGGCAGATAAAAAAGGCATCGTACTCGATCAATTTGCAAATCAGGATAACCCTTTGTCACATTACGAAGGTACAGGTCCTGAAATCTGGCGCGATACCCATGGCAAGATCACACACTTTGTCAGTTCCATGGGTACGACGGGGACCATTATGGGAACATCACGTTATCTTAAGGAACAAAATCCTGAGATTCAGATCGTCGGTGTACAACCCATCGAAGGTGCACAAATTCCTGGTATTCGACGCTGGCCCAAGGAATATCTGCCGAAGATTTATGACGAAACAAGGGTGGATAGAATTATTGATGTCGCACAGAAGGAAGCAGAAGAAACAACCATTGCCCTGGGTCGGGAAGAAGGTATCTTTGCCGGAATTTCTTCCGGGGGTGCAATCTCTGCGGCATTAAAACTTTCAGAGGAGCTTGAAAATGCGCTGATTGTTACCATCATCTGCGACCGTGGTGATCGTTATCTCTCTACTGATGTTTTTAAATCCCTGGTGTAGAAACTCTGGTCCATAAATGAATCTACTAATATTTGATATTGAAACAGTTCCGGATACCGATTCCGCAAGGAAGATTCAGGACATGGAAGGTTTATCGGATGCAGAGGTTGCCGAGGCCATGTTTGCTCAACGTCGGCAACAAACAGGTGGCAGTGATTTCATTCGGCATCATATGCAAAGGATTGTTGCTATCTCGGTGGTTCTCAGAACATCAGATAATTTAAGCGTATGGTCACTTGGTGATACTGATTCATCTGAAGCAGATATCATTCAACGGTTTTTTGATGGTATTGATCGTTATAGCCCAAGACTGGTTTCCTGGAATGGCAGTGGCTTTGATCTGCCGGTTCTGCATTATCGAACACTGTTACATGGCATCAATGCCGCTCGTTATTGGGAAACCGGTGGTGAGGATAAAAATTTTAAATGGAACAATTACATCAGTCGCTTTCACGATAGACATACCGATCTGATGGATGTCATTGCCGGCTATAACCCTCGCGCCAATGCCCCCTTAACAGAAATCGCGACGATGTTGGGTTTTCCGGGCAAGATGGGCATGGACGGTAGTAAGGTCTGGGACAATTACCTTGCGGGGAATATTGAGGGTATTCGAAATTATTGCGAAACTGATGTACTCAATACTTACCTGGTTTATCTGCGTTTCGAACTCATGCGTGGGCAGAAATCAGCGACTGCTTATGAGGCAGAATGCGAACGTGTCAGAGACATGTTGCAGGAAGAAGGTCATCCACATCTACTTGAATTCGCAAGCGCCTGGAAATAAGAATACATCCTACAAATATTTTTCACTCCTATCGTTATATAAACCGATAGATGTTCAATCAGAATTTTAATCATCATAAATTATGGCAAGACGACGTAGAAGAAAACTTCCGCAAGAACCGGTTTCTGCAAAGATAGAATCGCTCTCTCATGAAGGCCGGGGCATCGCACATGTTGAAGGTAAAACAGTCTTTGTTAATGGCGCATTGCCGGGTGAAGATGCGCTGTTCCAGTATAAAAAGCAGCGCCCGAAATATGATGAAGCGCAGGCACTGGAAATAAGCAATCCGGCAGCAGAGCGAGTTGAGCCCAAATGTGAGTTCTTTGGTCTGTGTGGTGGTTGTAGCTTGCAACATATGCAGCATGACTTTCAGATTGAACATAAACAGTCTGTTCTGCTGGAACAGTTAACACACATCGGTAAGGTTAAACCAAAATCTGTTATCCCACCGTTAACCGGACCCATATGGGGTTATCGTCGCAAGGCACGACTGGGCGTTAAGTATGTAGACAAGAAAGAGCGAGTGCTGGTCGGGTTTCGAGAAAAATACAGTCCATTCGTTGCTGATATGAACAGTTGTGAAGTCTTGCATCCCTCCGTGGGTCTATTGATTGAACCGCTACAGTGTTTAATTACAGAATTATCATTAATCAAACAAATCCCACAAATTGAAGTGGCTATAGGTGATGAGGTCACGGCATTGATCTTCAGACACCTTGCCGATTTTACTGATAATGATATAGATAAACTTAGTGCATTCGCGGAACAGCATAACATTGATATCTATTTGCAGTCTGGCGGTTTGGACTCAGTGGTGCCTTTACCGGAAGCAACCGCGAGGCAATTATCTTATTCATTGCCGGAATTTGATGTCACATTGAATTTTCTACCGACCGATTTTACTCAGGTGAATCTTGAGATTAATCGTGGCATGGTGCCCAGGGCACTGGAACTATTAGAAGTGAATAGCGATGATCGTGTGCTCGATCTATTCTGTGGGATTGGTAATTTCACATTGCCACTGGCACGCAAGGCTGAAAGCGTTCTGGGTATTGAGGGCGAGCAGGCATTGGTAGAACGGGCTAAACAGAATGCTGTATTTAACAGTATTAGTAATGTGGATTTCCGGGCGATAGACCTTGCTAAAGATGATTTTAAAGAAGATTTTCTTAAGGGCGGCTTTAATAAATTACTATTAGATCCGGCGCGTAATGGTGCACAGGAAATCATAGAAAAGATGAACCTGAAATCAATCGAAAGGATTGTTTATGTTTCCTGTAATCCATCAACCCTGGCAAGAGATGCCGGTATTCTGGTCAATGATAAAGGTTTTAAGCTGGAGCAGGCAGGCGTGATGGATATGTTTCCTCATACAACACATGTTGAATCTATTGCAGTGTTTAGTAAAAAGAGAAAATAAAAGAATGATAGATAAACGACTTTTTGTTTTTTATCTATTTGCTACTTTTATACTTCTAACAGGCTGTAGTCAGGAAAAAGATGAGGCCATTCGCTTTGGCCTGGAATCAGAACCAGTAACCCTGGATCCACGTTTTTCAACAGATGCCGCATCCTACCGGATCACACGTTTGATCTATCGCAGCCTGGTTGATTTTGATGACAACTTTCAATTCATCCCTGATCTGGCAGACTGGGAAATGCTTAACCCAAAACATTATCGTTTTAAGTTACGCAACACAGGTAGACAATTTCATCATGGAGAAAGATTAACTGCTGAAGATGTGAAAGCAACATATGATTTTGTATTGGAAGTCAGTAATGCCTCACCTCATCGTGGTTCCATTGCGGTGATCGAAAACATACAAGTGATCGACGAGGATACCGTTGATTTTATTTTGCAGCATGCAGATCCCCTGTTTCCCGGCAGACTGGTTATCGGCATATTACCTGCAACATTGATAGACTCAGGACATCCCTTTAATCGAGAGCCTGTTGGTAGTGGTCCAGTGGCATTACAGGAATGGCCGAACGATGGTGATCTTTCATTAAAACGATTAGAAGATAATCAATTATTAAAATTTATTACCGTCAAGGATCCGACGGTGCGAATATTAAAATTAATGCGCGATGAGTTAGACATCATTCAAGGCGATATTCCCAGAGAAATGATTGGCTGGTTAGTGGAACAGGATAATACCCATATTGAAAAAGCACAGGGAGATACCTTCACCTATATGGGTTTTAATATGGCAGATCCTGTGACCAGTCAACTGCCAGTTCGCCAGGCAATTGCCCATGCGATCAATAGAGATGAGATCATAGAATATGTCATGGACAATACAGCACGTAAGGCCGGTGCCATGCTGCCGCCAGAGCACTGGAGTGGAAATTCACAATTGACCGGCGTTGAATTTGACCCGGAAGAATCAAAACGTTTGCTCAGGGCCGCAGGCTATGACGAACTAAATCCACTGGAGATTATCTATAAAACCTCAAATAATCCTTTTCGTGTGCGCCTGGCCACCATTATTCAATATCAATTAAAACAGGTAGGCATAGAAGTCGATGTGC
>JAIVVP010000109.1:0-5814 GCA_049189775.1 Gemmatimonadota bacterium
ATGTTCCTCAGGCAGCCTGCTGTCAAAATTTACCTTTGATGTCATTCAAATTAAAGAAGCGGCAACCAATGCAATCACAACACTGGTACGTGATTCTGTGGCTATCGTCGGACTTCTGGCCTGGATGTTATATATAGACTGGAAAATGACATTGGTTACGCTGGTTAGTGCACCTTTTATTACATTCGTAATTCTAGTTATCCGTAAACGACTCAGAAAAATGAGTCGTAAGGTTCAGGATTCCATGGCAGACATCAATCATGTTCTGGGTGAGTGCATTAATGGTCAGAAACTGGTTAAGCTCTATGATGGCAAGGAACAGGAAGTTAATCGTTTCTATGAAGTCGCCAAGGCCAACCGCAGGTATTCAATGAAATTCGCCATGGCTTCTGTTGCCAGTAGTCCTGCAATTCAAATGATTACAGCTATAGCCATGGCTACAATCATCTATATCGCCATTCAAAAAGCAGCAGTCAACGAGATCAGGGTAGGGGAATTTACTTCGTTTTTTGCAGCTATGGCCATGTTGTTAAATCCACTTAAACGTCTGGCCAGAGTGAACGAACATTTGCAAAGGGGACTTGCTGCCTGTGAAAGTGTTTTTGCCTTACTGGATCAGCCAGCTGAGCCTGACGTAGGCAAACAGACTCTGGAGAGGGCAAGAGGTGAAATAGAATTCTGTAATGTAAATTTCAGTTATCAGGGGAGTGAGCAAAAGGCACTAAATAATATTTCCATGCATATCAAACCAGGCGAGACCATTGCGCTGGTCGGTGCATCCGGCAGCGGCAAATCAACCATAGCAAACCTGGTGCCATTATTTTACGCTGGTTCAGAAGGAAAAATATTACTGGATGGGAAAGAGATCCAGGATATTTCATTACAATCGTTACGTCAGAATATTGCCCTGGTTAGTCAGGAAGTTGTTTTGTTTAACGATACCGTTAGAAACAATATCGCTTACGGTAGATTGCATGATAGTAGTGAAGAATCGATTATAGAGGCTGCCAGAGCTGCCCATGCTTTGGAATTTATTGAAAAGCTTGAACAGGGTTTTGATACTATCATTGGAGAAAAGGGCCTGAAGTTATCCGGGGGACAGCGTCAAAGGCTGGCCATTGCCAGGGCCTTGCTTAAGGATGCCCCGGTACTGATTATGGATGAGGCAACTTCTTCACTGGACACACATTCAGAAAGACAGATCCAGTTGGCAATGGAAGAAGTTAAAGAGGGCAGGACATGTCTGATTATTGCTCACCGATTATCAACAATCGAAAATGCAGATCGTATTATTGTGATAGATAACGGTGCGATTGTTGAGACTGGCACACATGCTGAGCTGATCAAACAAAATGGTGCTTATGCCCGGTTACATCAATTACAGTTTAACATCTAGAAAATGCGTTTTTTCCGCGATGGCTGCGTCAGTTCCGTGCTCGAATCCTCATGTACTACGTGTACACTGCGGTTCTCCGCGCGGGACTTCCTTGCCCTCACAGAAAAATCACTATTTTCAACGGTGTCACTCATGAGAGCTGGTTGCTTGACGGCCTGAATGCCCGGACCTGTTCCTGCAAAGAGGAGAGTTGTGCATTGCTGGAACCATATCTGATTGCAACATACGTATTCGTAATATTATTTATCTGTGATGCAAGATCACTTCTTGCCAATGCAGCGCGATTGGCAAAATCAACCGGGCCTTCGTACACATCACTGTGGATGCCACAACGAGATAATTTACGGCAAAATTTATTATAGATTGATTTAGCAGGGTCTAAATTTTCAGGAGTAAACTTTAATAGAGCAAAAGTTATATAAACAAGTATCAGAACAACAAATATTGTGATGAGAAAGATCATGCTGCTCAATTTAATATCCTCTAATCCAAATTTACCAAGAAATTCTTTCTGTCGTTTTGGTCCATAACTGATGACCCATTGGTTCCACTGATTGTTAACTGCATCCCATCGGTAGCCCAGGCGCTGCCATAAGTCTCTGGCCAGGCTGCTTTGGCTAAATAACAGAGGGACATCCAGAACATCATCAGGTAATGCACTTTCAATTCCCTCTATTATTCGTAATGGCGAGACTGCTGCGGTTGGATCGATACGTGACCAGCCTTGTCCCCGCCTCCAGACTTCCGTCCAGGCATGTGCATTACGTTGATGAACAACAAGATAATCTCCAACAGGATTATATTCACCACCCTGATAGCCAAGGACGACACGTGCAGGAATCCCGGCTGCTCTCATCATGACAACAAAGGCGCCGGCATAGTGCTCACAAAACCCCTGTTTTGTTTCGAAAAGAAATTCATCGACACGGTCTTTTTGCAGAAGGGAAGGAGTTAAAGTGTAATAAAAATCATCTTCATTAAACAATTTCAGGGCACGATCAATAATCTGATCTTCAGACAGGCCTTCATTTTGCCATTCATGCATCAGTGCTTTTGTCTTGCCATGTTGTTGCCGTGGTAATTGCAGGGCGGTTTGCAATTCATTTTTATGTAAGCCGGTTATCCGGTATTTCGGATAGGAAGTCATGTCATAACGAATTCTTCTTTTTACCGGATTTCTGGTGAGCAGTTGAAAGTCAGAAGTCATCCAGCTTTGCGCAGATTCCAGTTCAGGACTCTGGCCAGGCATCTCCAGCGCATAAAGCCATTTCCGATTATGAGGCTCCAGGGTAACTGTATAGTCAACGGGATCTGATAATGTTTCCAGTGAAATAGCAGCATGATGCTCGGATTCCCCTCTGCTCCATGTTTTTCCATCTGTATGCAAGAGAATCGGGCCACGCCAATAGAGTTGAGATGGCACTGGCCGTGCATTCTTGAAGTCGACACGGAAAGCAACTTTGTTACTTTGTATCAGTTGACTAATACTGCCTGGAGACATTTCATCATCGATCCCGGTCAGACCTGAGTGCGCGTCATCCGGCATGCCCCAGAGTGGGCCTGATATTCTCGGGAACAGCAAAAACAAAACCAGCATGACTGGAATGGATTGCAGCAATAATGTTGCAGCGATTTTACCTGCAGCCCGTGCAGACAATTTTTCCTGGGTATCATTAAACGAGACCAGGCTAAGGGTCATGACAAATATTGTGCAAGCCATATAAACAGCAGTGCCAATGGTTTGTGTGAAAAGAAAATTTGTTACGACCAGAAAATAACCAAGAAAACAGCTGACATAAAAATCCCGTTGATGATTAATTTCAAGAACCTTGAATCCTGCTAATAAAACCAGCAAGGAAACACCGGCACTACGACCAACAATGGTGCCAAAATGAACATAGATACCAACGAACCCGGACAGCATTAGGACAACTAGAAATATTCTTATGAAGGAAAATTTCTTTGCTTCTAAATCAGTTTGTGAAGGGGCATAAATTTTCCATGCGCAAAGTACCAGGAACAGCGCCAGGATCCAGTAGGGGATTCTTTGACTATGGGGAATTGCAGACATAATCAATCCACCGGTCAAAAAATAAAGGCTATGCAAAGGGATATTATTCTCGAGTGGACTATGCTTCATTCTTCATGTCCATTTTTCAGATCCATTCTCCAGGCCGTATTTGGCCAGCGCAGATAAGCACTGATGCAGGTGCTTCTCCCCATGCCCTGAATCTATAAATAATTCTGGAAGTTCGAGGCTATATTGCAGAGATTGTGATTCAGCTTCAATGATCCAGTGGCACAGTTGTGAAAGCCGTGCCTCAACATCAGCCAGGGCTGAAACATCGGCCCAGCTCAAATGGAGTTTGTCTGCACCAGAACCACTAAAGCGTTTTACAAACAGGCCTTTTTGCTGGGCATAAGCCTTCCAGGCAATATCCTTGATCGAGTCACCAGTCTGGTAATTTCGAAAGCCAATAAAATCATCCGTTCCAGAAGCATTGCCCTGAGCGCCAGTGGCTTCGGTTAATTTATATGCTGGAAAATGGTTTTGACCTTCAGGTTTGGGATAAACCAGGCAGGGTTGTTTCATTTCTACATATGACCATGCCTTGAACAAGCCTAAAGGGAAGGTAGTAAATACCTTGATGCGGCCTGCGTAAAGCAGTCCTCGTTGTTCAGCCTTAACGGGCAACTCAATACGATTAAATGTATTCGCATCAACATCGCAGGATGTTATGGGAACTTCATTTCCGGTTGATGTCAGAACGTCCGCAAGCAGTCGCCACTTTTTTGTTGTTTTGATAAAAGAAATAGAAAGGCGAAGCTGACTATTTCGGTTATCCAGTATTAAAGGAAAGTTTGCCAGCTCCCCGGCAAAAACAGCTGAGGCAGGGGCCTGGTTTATTGCCAGACCGGCAAGGTTTCTACAGGTATGTAACAGAGTGACAAGTGCGAGTGAGCAAAGCAGGAAGGTAAGTATGTATGCCATGCTGTTGTTGTAATTAACGGCACCCAGGAGCATGGCAATTAACATCGATCCGAAAATCGCGCCATACCGTGTGGGCATTATGTAAACTCGTTGTTTTGTAATCTCCCTGTTTTCTGCTGTTGTTCGATGTGCAGAAAATGGAAATTGTACAAGGACAACGGTTTCTGACATCAGGGGATGGGTACTTGTTTAATCAGGTGAGCAGCATTGGCTTTCTGTGTTAGCTGTCCATTATTTTCAACACTATTGAGTCGGTGGGCAATAATACTGGGCAAGACCTGCTGTATATCTTCCGGCAGTACCTGTGGGTGGCCATGTATCAACGCCCATGCCCTGGCGCACCGAAGTACTGCCAGACCAGCCCGTGGAGAAAGTCCATTGGTATAATCAGCACTGCTACGGCTGTATTCCAGCAAGTCCTGTAAATAATCCAGTAGTGCCTCTGAAACATGAATGCAGTCTGCCTGTGCCTGCATTGTTATTAATTGTTCTGAATCTATCACCGGTGTGATGTGCTTTAACAGTTCCCGACGATCAGTACCTTTCAATAATTCTCGTTCAGCCTCGTTGTCTGGATAGCCTAACTCGATGCGCATGGTAAATCGATCCAGTTGTGATTCTGGCAAGGGGAATGTCCCTACCTGATTTGAAGGATTTTGTGTGGCAATCACAAAAAATGGTTCAGGCAAGCTACGTGTTTTTCCTTCTATAGTGACCTGGCTTTCCTCCATGGCCTCAAGCAGGGCGCTTTGTGCCCTGGGTGTCGCACGGTTAACTTCATCGGCAAGAATTAACTGACTGAAGATAGGCCCGGGATGAAAACTAAAGCTACTGGAATCACGGTCATAGATTGAAATACCCAGAATGTCCGCAGGCAAGAGATCACTGGTGAACTGAATACGTTGGTAATCCAGACCCAGGGTGCTGGCGAGCACATGAGACAGAGTTGTTTTGCCCACGCCAGGCAAATCTTCGATGAGTAAATGACCACGGGCCAGCAGACAGGCCAGTGATAAACGTATGGCCTGTTCCTTACCAAGAATGACACGACCAATCTCTTCAACGATTTTGTCGAGAGTATCTTTGGTGTTCGTGACCTCTGTGTCTAGTTGTGCGCTATTCATATTGTGATAGTTTATCCTTTAATAGAGATGCTCTAAAGTTCTTTGAACAGATCCTGAGGATAGGTTCACAATACTACTCTGATAATTTGAATATGAGCAGCTTCTGAAGGATTGGGGTTGGTGTTTTCTTCGTCATTCTCGCGCGACTCATCGTCATACTGGCGCATGCCAGTATCCAGTCTAAATATTGTCATTTCGAGCCTTTCAGCGAGAAATCATACATCGTTGTTGAGTTAAGTTTTATATCTTTGTTTAGAATTGATTCCGCCTTTTAGCGGCGTGATACTTTTCTTTGTACAGAC
>JAIVVP010000110.1:0-5759 GCA_049189775.1 Gemmatimonadota bacterium
AAAACCAACAATACGGTTGTCTTTAATAGAATAAATTGGCTGGTAATGCAGTTCGAATTCATTTCGACTTAGCGCATCAATTATATCTGAGGCAATTCGAACATGTACGATCATGTTTTCCTGAGTCCTGTCAAAATCAACGTCTGTTACCTGCTCTGCGTCTTCCGGAAGAAGGTAGTCTTTCTGGGTCAATCTATAATGAGTTTTCCTGAAACGTCTCAGGATGAGACGAAGCAGATGTTCGATAATTGGATCAACTTTGGTAAGTTTATCTTCCAGGGCGTCACGAGATATACGAACCAGGCGCGTTTCATCAAGTGCAGTTGCGGTTGCTATACGCGGTTGCTTGTCAATGAGTGCCATTTCGCCAAAAAGATCACCCACGGTAAGGATGCTTACCCTGAATGGTTGTGCTTCTTTCAGAATGGATATTTCTACACCACCACTTTCAATCAGGTATGCGCAGTTACTCACATCTCCCTCCTGGAAGATCTGATCACCAGATTGATAGGTAATGCGTTCTAATCCTTCGAACATGCCCCTATTCCATACCTCAAATTAATGAATATATTTTATGGATCGATTTGCCCTTCCCATTCATAATAATGCCGTACTATTGTGATGTCACACTTTTTTGTTCTGGGGACTTAAAGGGAGGTTCATCTGAATATTCTAGCGAATTTAAAGCGTCAATTGCCTCTGGTGAGCCTGAACCTCCTTTTGCTATTTTTCTTTCTTGCTCATGTTGCCGGTTTTTTCCAATGGAATTTCATACACCAAATGGAAAACCTGGCTTATGATGCTCGTGTGTTATTCAGTATTGAAAAGAAGAAAGACCCGCGTATTGTTATTGTTGATATTGATGAAAAAAGTCTTGCTGAAGAAGGCAGGTGGCCATGGGGAAGGAACCGGATGGCCAAACTGGTTAATGAATTATTCACACGTTACCAGGTGCAGCTGGTCGGGTTTGATATTGTGTTTGCGGAACCTGACGAAAGCTCGGGCTTAAAGGTTTTACAGCAACTGGCCAAGGATGAATTTAAGGATATTGCTGAATACAATGAAAGACTGGAAGAGATCACACCCATTCTGGATTACGATCGGATCTTTTCTGAAACCATTACCAACAGGCCTGTCATTCTTGGTTACTATTTTAATACCGAGACGGTTGATAAACAGGCCTTGCAGACAGGCGCATTACCCAAAGCTGCATTAACAAAAAAAGATTTCAAGGGCCGTACCATTACTGTTCCAGTAGCTACAGGTTATGGTGCCAATCTGGAAGAGTTTCAAAAACATGCAGCAGGTGGCGGACATTTCAATCCTGCAATTGATAAAGATGGCGTCATCAGACGAGTTCCAATGTATTATGAATTTGAGGGGCAATATTACGAATCCCTGTCATTGGCGATGGCCAGGGAGGTCTTTGGCGAAGCAACTGTCGAGCCCGTATTTGCTGAGGGGTTGGCAAAATCGGAAGAGTTTGAATATTCGAGTGTCGAGTGGCTAAGGGTTGGCCCAAATCTGATCCCAGTTGATGAAAAAATTCAGGTATTGGTTCCTTACAGGGGCAGACAAGGGAGTTATCCATATATATCAGCAACGGATGTTCTTCATGGTCGGGTAGATGTTTCGATGCTTAAAAATACCATCGTACTGGTTGGCACATCGGCGCCAGGTTTGTTTGATCTGAGGTCAACACCTGTACAGAGTAAATATCCCGGGGTAGAGATCCACGCAAACCTCATTGCCGGAATACTGGATCAAAGCATTAAAGAGAAGCCTGCATATGTTTTGGGTGCAGAGTTTGTGATTTTACTTGTGGTTGGTTTATTAATAACTGTATTACTACCATTACTCACCCCGGTTTGGTCAGCACTGGCAGCTGTTGCAATCCTGATACTTTCAATCACCATTAACTATTCCTTTTGGCAAAGCATGAATCTGGTTTTACCGATTGCATCAAGTGTCATCATGATCTTGATTATGTTTTTGTTGAATATGAGTTACGGGTTCTTTATCGAGAGACGAAAGAAAGGCGAGATAACACACCTGTTTGGACAATATATTCCGCCAGAACTCGTGGATGAAATGAGCGAAGATCCCCAGGCCTATTCACTTGATGCTGAAGAAAAAGTATTGACAGTCTTGTTCTCCGATGTCCGTGGATTTACCACTCTTTCGGAAGGAATGAATCCAAAAGAGCTGGCTGCTTTGATGAATGAATTTCTCACACCCATAACAAAGATTATTCATGAGACCAGGGGCACGATAGATAAATACATGGGTGATGCTGTAATGGCTTTCTGGGGTGCCCCAATTGATGATCCGAAGCATGCACGCCATGCACTGCAGGCGGGCCTTGATATGGTAGAGAGAATAGATGCTCTACGTCACGAGTTCCTGGAGAAAGGTTGGCCGGAAATCAGGATTGGTGTCGGCATTAATACCGGGGAAATGAGTGTTGGCAATATGGGCTCCGAGTTTCGCATGGCCTACACTGTGATGGGCGATACCGTAAACCTGGGGTCAAGACTTGAAGGTCTGACAAGGGTGTATGAGGTTGATGTCATAGTCAGTGAAACAGTAAAAAAAGCTGTTCCAGAATATGTTTATCGGGAATTAGACAAGGTCAAGGTTAAAGGAAAGAATGTACCTGTTTCTATTTATGAACCTCTGGCTATGAAAGAGGAAGTTAGTCCAGATGAACTGGATGAACTTAAACTTTATAACCAGGCACTCAAATATTACCGGAGTAAAGACTGGGACATGGCCGAATTGCAGTTTTTGAATTTAAAGAAGATTCATGCAGACAGGCCACTTTATGATTTCTATATAGAAAGAATGAAATATTTCAGGGATAACCCACCTCCAGAAGACTGGGATGGTGTGTTCACTTTCACAACTAAATAGGTCTCAAAATGAAAAAATCAATTTTGCGGAGTGACTGGTTTTTTGCGTTAGTTATTACTTTCGTGTTTTTTGTGATTGCAGATGGTGGAACCATGCAAAAACTTGAATGGTCACTTTATGACCAGGGTGTTCGCTCATCATCCAGAGATCCCGGTAACAAGATCGCTGTGATTGCCATTGATGATGAAAGTATTGCCAATATTGGTCGTTGGCCCTGGCCGCGTGATGTTCTGGCCTCAATGATCACTAAACTCTCGAAAGGTGGCGCCAAGGTGGTCAGTAATACCATCCTTCTTTCAGAACCCCAACTGGATCCTGGTTTGAAAAAGATCAATGAGGCATTAGTATTTATTGATTCTTCAGGATTAACTTCACTTAATAATCAGAAGTTAAAAGAACTGGAAGGCATACTACATCAAGGTCAAATGGATCTGGATACGGATACAAAACTGGCAGACAGTATTAAGGAATCTGGCAATGTCGTAATGAGTGCCTTGTTTAATATGTCTGTACAGGGTTTTCCTTTGGGAAATCTTGAAGAAGATATTCCCGAATACCTGAAAGTGAACACACTTAATAACCTCCAGGGCAATATCGAATCGGGTTCCCCTCCTCCAGCCGAAGCAATTTTCCCTCCGATAGAGTTATTGGGTGAACAGGCAGCCGGAATCGGCCATCTTAACCTTGAGTTCTTTCTTGATAACAGTGTCCGCACAGAACTGTTGGCGATTGATTATTACGGAAATGTTTTTCCTTCCCTGGCATTACTGACTGCGGCAAAAAGTCTGAATCTTGGCCCAGATGATATTCAGGTCAATCGTGGTGAATCCGTAAATTTGGGACGTCTAACGATACTTACCGATCCGAATGCACGTATGTACCCATTCTTTTATCAGTCAGAGGCCGGTAAATCTGCATTTACTGAAGATTCATTTTATGACGTCTATCAGGGCAAGATACCGGTAGAAAAATATAAGGACAAGATTGTCCTTATTGGTGCCACGGCCGCTGGTATAGGTACGCAACTAAAGACACCTTTGGATGAGGCAGTGCAACCCGCCATGTTCCTGGCCCATACCATAGCCAGTATTCTGAATCAGGATTTCTTTATTGTTCCAGAATGGTCTGTTTTTGTGGAAGGACGTTTTGGACTGGCGTTTCTGTTGGTTGCTCTGTATCTGATTCTTGTCTTGCCAAAATTAAATGCGGGACTTGCCGCAATTATAAGTTTTGTTTTGTTTGTGCTACTTCTGGGTCTGAACCAGTACCTGCTCGTAGTCAATGCCATGTGGGTTCAGTTGGCGCTACCTGCGACACTGTTATTCTGTGGTTATTTGTTATTGATCACGAAACGTTTTCTGGTGACTGAACGTGGAAAGATACGTTCAGATGAAGAATCCGCAGAGAGTAACCGTATGCTGGGACTGTCTTTTCAGCAGCAAGGACAACTGGACATGGCATTGGAAAAATTTCGAAAATGTCCGCTTGATGATTCAATGATGGATCCCTTCTATAACCTTGCACTGGATTTTGAACGCAAGCGACAATTCAATAAGGCAACATCCATCTATGAAGTTATGGTCAAGCATGATGCCAAGTTCAAGGATATTCAATCTCGTATGGATAAGTCCAAACAAATGAGTGAGACGTTTATGTTTGGTCAGGCTGGAGCTGGTGGTGCTGGCGCCAGTCTGATTATTGATTCCAGTGGTGTCGAGAAGCCAATGCTGGGGCGGTATGAAGTTGAAAAAGAACTGGGTAAAGGTGCCATGGGTGTGGTTTATCTTGGCAAGGACCCCAAAATAAATCGAATAGTCGCAATCAAGACCATGGCCCTGGCGCAGGAATTTGAAGAAGATGAACTGGAGGAAGTCACATCAAGATTCTTCCGTGAAGCTGAAACCGCAGGTCGCTTGTCGCACCCGAATATTGTCTCTATCTATGATGCCGGTGATGAACATGATCTGGCGTATATTGCAATGGAATTCCTTAAAGGCAAGGATCTTGAGGCGTACACAAAAAAGAATAACCTGTTACCCATCCTGAAGGTGCTGGAGTTGATGGCATTGGCAGCAGATGCATTAGGCTATGCGCATAAACAAAACGTTGTCCATCGTGACATTAAGCCTGCCAATATTATGTATGATCCTGAATCAGGTGAATTCAAGATAACCGATTTTGGTATCGCAAGAATTACCGATTCCAGTAAAACAAAAACCGGTATGATATTGGGAACGCCTTCTTATATGTCACCTGAACAACTATCCGGGGAAAAGGTTGGCGGAAGTTCTGATTTGTTTTCACTTGGTGTGATGCTATATCAATTATTGTGTGGAGAGCTTCCTTTCAAGGGTGACTCCATGTCCAGCCTGATGTTCATGATTGCCAGTGATCCGCATAGAGATATCAAGACATTCCGGCCTGAGCTGGCAAAGGAAGCACCTTGCACGATACAAATAATTAACAAGGCACTGGAAAAGGATCCTGAAAAGAGATTTGCGACAGGTGAAATATTTGCGAATTATTTGAGGAAATGCGCCCAGATTATTCCAAAGGCTCAATCAAAATAGCATTTCTCTCGGCCGATATTAGGGATGGGCTGCGACACTTCCCTCTGGCTTGCAGCTTCTTGGCCACTAAGCACAGTGGTTCGAAATCATGTTCACTATTTCATTAATAAAACGGCAGAAAGTCGTTTATTTCGTCGAAATGGCGGAGAGGGAGGGATTCGAACCCTCGAAGGGTTATTCACCCTTGCTGGTTTTCAAGACCAGTGCATTCAACCGCTCTGCCACCTCTCCAGAAGACGCGAGAGCATACCTGATTGTATACATTACGAAGAGAGC
>JAIVVP010000111.1:0-5736 GCA_049189775.1 Gemmatimonadota bacterium
AAGAAACAATGTCTGCCCGCGGTCGTCCAGGATATGGTTGGTTTCAAAAAGCCGGCCAGGTGAGGTCGCCCCGAGCCCGATGATTGCTTCGCGGATCGCTCCTGGATTTTCAAGGTGAAATTTTATTTCGATTTCAATATTCTCTTCTGTCCCCCGGCTGCGGACTTCACGGATCCCCCTACTGCCTCCCAGTTTGATCAGAGCGGTCTTAATGTCACTCTTTAATGCGTCTCGTAAGAATCCAAATACGTTAAATAAGGTTGATTTCCCTGTTTTTCACAGTAATCTGTATGATTTTAACTTTGATGCATTATTCCGGGAAGATCGCTTTAGTGGCGCTGACCGTGTTGGCGATGCCAACCAGTTCACTTTAGCATTAACATCACGCCTGATAGATCAGGACACAGGAAGAGAGAATGCCTATATAAGCCTGGGACAGATTTATTACCTGAGCGACAGAGAAGTAATTTTACCTGGTGATGAAGTGCGTGATGAAAACAGTTCTCCTTTCATTGCAGAAATTGGTACCTCACTGTTCAAACACTGGAAATTGAGAGGTAATATCCAGTGGGATCCACACACCAACGAGACTGAAAGATTACTTGCACAGGCACAGTACAAACCAGCAGCAAACAAGGTGGTAAATTTTACCTACCGTGTTCGCAGACCCTCCTCCAATGTTTCCGGGGTAGACATAGAACAAAGTGATATTTCCTTCCATTGGCCAGTTGGCCAGAACTGGAGCATGATCGGAAGATGGAATTATGCAGTTCCAGAAAGAAAATCATTAGAAATTTTTGGTGGTGTTGAATATGACAGTTGTTGTTGGGCTTTCCGGGCAGTTGCACGACGATTCCTGACTGATATAGATGGAGATTTTGATACAGGTGTATTTCTACAGATTGAACTCAAAGGACTGGCGGGTGTCGGACGTAAAACTGTAGACTTCCTGAAACAAAAAATCCCCGGTTACGAGAGCGATTTTTAAGTTGAAATTTCCTTACCTGCGCCTGCTATTTGCAGGCTTTCTTGCGTTACAAACATTTAATTCACAGGCAGATGTAGAATTAGATCGTATCGTCGCGGTGGTTGAAAATGACATCATTATGCAGAGTGAACTCGAGACGAAACTCCGCACGGTGGTCGCTCAAATGCAACAACAGGGTGTTCAGCTCCCCCCTTCTAACGTTTTAGAAACGCAAATCCTTGAACGTATGATCCTGATGAAAATTCAACTTCAGAAGGCAGAAGAAACAGGGATCCGTGTCGATGATGAAACATTAAACAGAACAATCAGCAATATCGCAGCTGGAAATAATGTCAGTCTGAGTCAATTCAAGGAAATTCTCGAAAAAGATGGATTTAATTATGAGCAGTTTCGAGAAAGTATACGTGAAGAGATTGTCATCTCGCGACTTCGTCAACGCCAGGTGGATAACCGAATTTCTATTACCACTAAAGAAATTGATAATGCCCTCGCCAATCTGGAGTTTCAGGGAAAGACAGAAACTGAATACCGGCTTCAGCATATACTCATCTCCCTGCCGGAGGCCCCGACCCCGGATGAGGAAGAACAGGCCAGAATGGTTGCCACAAAAGTGCTTGAAGATTTAAATACAGGACTGGATTTTACAACCATGGCATCAACTGTATCAGATGGCCAGAGAGCACTTGAAGGCGGTGATTTGGGCTGGCGTAAAAAAAATGAGATCCCCACTATATTTAGCACTCAAGTTGCGACGATGGAAAAAGGAGACATCAGCGATCTGATTAAAAGTTCATCTGGCTTTCACATTGTCAAATTAGCTGATATACGCAGCAGTGAAAAACAAATAATCACACAGACGCTCGCTCGCCATATTCTCATTAAAGTTGATGAGCTGACCACAGCAGATGATGCCTTCGTCAGACTGGAACAGTTAAGAACACGTATTGAGGGCGGCGATGACTTCGCAAAACTGGCTAAAGCAAATTCCGATGACAAACTAAGCGCAGCTCAGGGTGGAGATCTCGGCTGGTCCAGCCCCGGGAGACTGGTGCCACAATTTGAAGAGGTAATGGATTCACTTGAAATCGGTCAGATCAGTCAGCCATTTGAGACACAATTTGGATGGCATATTCTTCAGGTACTCGAACGTAGGGAATTTGACGATACTGAAAATGCCAAGCGAGAAAAGGCATCAGAAACCATTCGCAGAAGAAAATCGGAAGAAGCCCACCAAAACTGGTTAAGGCATCTACGTGATGAGGCCTATGTCGAGTACCGACTGGATGAGAGTTAACAACGACCTGCCACGTATTATCATCACCACAGGTGAACCTGCAGGCATTGGCCCTGATATCACCGTTCAGATTGCCCAGAATAATATTAATGCTGATATTGTTGCCATAGGTGACCCAGATTTATTACAGGATCGAGCATCGTTATTGGGACTTCCCCTGTCATTAATTAATTTTGATGATGTGCACAAACAGAGACACGTTGCCAAAAGCCTGAGAATAATTCCTGTTAAAACTGAAACTAGCACTATTGCAGGGGAACTTGATGCACATAATGCTGAATATGTTCTAGCTCTTTTGAAAACTGCCTGTACAGCTTGTCTCGACAATCAATTCGATGCCATGGTTACTGCCCCGGTGCAAAAATCTATCATTAATGATGCTGGCATTGCATTCAGTGGGCATACAGAATTTCTTGCCAACCTTTGTCAGCAAGCCACACCTGTCATGATGCTGGCAAATAAACTATTAAGAGTTGCACTGGTCACAACTCACCTGCCCTTATCAAGGGTAAGCGATGCCATTACAAAAGATAAACTGACTCAGGTTTTGCAAATAGTCGATAAGGATCTTCGGGATAAATTTTCTATCAACAAGCCCCGTATTCTGGTTTGCGGTTTGAATCCACATGCAGGTGAAAATGGCCATTTAGGAACTGAAGAAAATGAAATTATTATTCCCGTTATAAACACATTAAGGGATCAGGGCATGGATCTAACAGGCCCTCAACCCGCAGATACTGCCTTTACGCAAGAAATGATTGATAGTTTTGATGTTATTGTCGCAATGTATCATGACCAGGGACTGCCTGTTTTAAAATCCCTGGGATTTGGTGAAACAGTCAATATAACTTTAGGATTACCCATAGTCAGAACTTCCGTTGATCATGGCACAGCGCTTCATCTCGCTGGCACAGGAAATGCCTCCTGTTCAAGTTTAATGGAGGCAATTCAATCTGCTATTGATCTTTCGTCTAACACATCTGATCATTCTGCATCTGCAGAGCCAGCAGCATTGCCGATTTTCATGGCTGATTCTTAATGGCTGAAATAACTTAATGACCGAACACAGGGCAAGAAAAAGATTTGGTCAGCATTTTCTCCATGACAAGAATATTATTCAACGTATTATCACGGCCATAAATCCACAGCGGAATCAGACAATCATTGAAATAGGTCCTGGCAAAGGTGCACTTACAGTTCCATTGTTAGAACATCTCGATAGTTTACACGTCCTTGAAGTTGACAGGGATTTGGCACAGGCCCTGGAAATAAAATACGAGAATGAACAAAAAATCATTATTCATTGCCTTGATGCTTTGACTTATGACTTCAAGGAGTTGGGCAATCAGCACTTACGTATCATTGGCAATCTGCCCTACAATATCTCAACACCTTTAATTTTCCATCTACTGGAAAATAATCAGATTATTGATGACATGGTATTCATGCTTCAGGAAGAAGTCATCGACCGCATGTGCGCTTCACCCGGAAGCAAGGATTTTGGCCGTCTGTCTGTGATGGTTCAGGCGAATTGTCACGCTGAGAAATTGTTTACTGTCAGTCCAGGGGCTTTTTCACCACCACCCAAAGTCATGTCGGCCATCATAAGATTGAAACCCTATGATAAGATTTTAAACCAGATTTCGGACTATCCATGCTTTGCACATGTCGTAAAACAGGCATTCTCACAAAGAAGAAAAACACTAAGGAATTGTCTAAAGGGTACGCTTGATGAGCAACAGATAATCAATCTGGGAATTACCCCCGGGGCACGTGCAGAAACCCTCTCGATTGATAGTTTTATCCAACTGGCAAACGCCTACTATAAGGAAAATCAATAGCTTAGACTGTGGAAAACTCTGTGAATAAAATTTCTTAATTCAAATACCAATTCTCCGAGTTTAAGTTTCACATTTTTGCTTCACTGCAGCATAAAGAATCATATATTTCTTATTAGATCAATGAGTTACGAATTTTTATGCTTGTTATGAATAGTAGATACTATCGATAAATCACATAGTTAATTACGTCTTGATTTGCTTGTGCATAAAGACAGTGCAGTTCGCTAAATCGTTTGACAATACAGGCATGGCCAAACCATCCGTATATAAAGGGTTCAGGTGTAGTATTTATTCTTATTCCAAATAATAATACGCCCTGACAAATAAGGACTTCCCCCAACCGGCATGAAACGAGACGACGCCCTGCGTTTGCTGCAACAAATTTCAGATAAGCTAGACCAATTCAGTGAGTTCTCAGGCAAACTGGTTTCATGGCTTGTTTTGGCCATGGTTTTACTGGTCAGCTACGACGTTGCCATGCGCTACTTATTTCTCAGCGGTTCTATTGCATTACAGGAAATGGAATGGCATCTGTTTTCTCTGATATTTCTGATTGGGGCCGCGTATACCTTAAAGCATGATGATCATGTCAGGCTCGATCTTTTCTATAAAAGCAGGTTCATGAATGATGAGCGCAGGGCATGGGTTAATTTACTAGGGAGCCTGCTCCTGTTAATTCCCTTTTGTATATTAATCATAACCACTTCCTGGCCATTTGTTTTTCAAGCCTATATTCACCTGGAAGGTTCTCCTGATCCAGGTGGCTTACCTTACCGCTGGATACTAAAGGCAGGCATTCCACTGGGATTCACACTCCTTTTACTACAAGGTGTTGCGGATATTGCAAAAAACCTCAATATTATCCTCGGGGAAAAATCATGACCGCCGCCATCATTGGCATGTTTGTCACGCTTATGGCCATGCTGCTTATAGGTTACCCGGTTGCCTTTACTTTAGGTGCTGTAGCACTTTTATTCGGTAGCATTTTCCTGGATATGAACTTTTTCAACCTGCTCCCTCTGCAAATCTGGGGAACGATGAGTAATTTCACACTGCTTGCCGTGCCATTATTTATTTTCATGGGCGTGACACTGGATAAATCAGGTTTGGCTGAAGATTTGCTGGAAACCATGGGATTATTATTTGGCAAGATGCGGGGTGGTCTCGCAGTATCGGTAGTGGTGGTTGGTGCCCTGCTTGCCGCAACAACAGGTATTGTCGGTGCAACGGTGGTGACCATGGGAATTATCGCACTGCCAACCATGCTCAAACGTCAGTATTCTCCCTTACTTGCCACAGGAACTATTGCCGCATCCGGGACATTGGGTCAAATCATACCGCCCAGCATCATACTTATCCTGCTTGGTGATGTGATGGGTGTGCCTGTAGGTCGTCTTTTTGTTGGTGCTGTTGTTCCAGGGTCAATATTGATTTTATTCTTCCTGTTATACATTCTTTGTATGGCCTGGATAAATCCGGGCATGGCCCCCGCACTGAAAAATAATGCCAGCGAACATCTGTTCAAAAAAGTCATATTTACTTTATTGCCACCCTTGCTATTGATCATCAGTGTCCTCGGATCAATATTCGCCGGTATCGCATCGCCTACTGAG
>JAIVVP010000112.1:0-5734 GCA_049189775.1 Gemmatimonadota bacterium
GCAAACCGTCAATGTTCAGGGCGATGCCAGTGAAGTCAAAACCACCGGTCGACATGATCCCTGTGTAGGCATTCGCGCGACGCCAATCGCAGAAGCCATGCTGGCCCTGGTGATTATGGATCATGTGCTACGTCATCGTGGTCAAAATGCTGATGTGCAATCAATAACGCCAGTCGTTCCTGCTTCAGTTAAAGAATGATCAAAAGCTTGGGCGTGCCGTATTGGCGTCTGTCCGGATATTACTTCCTGTTCTTCGTTACCGTCGGTATCTATATGCCGTTCTGGTCCCTGTATCTCAGGTCAATCAACTTTAATGCAGAACAAATAGGCATTCTGTCAGCCATCGTTGTCGGCACCAAGATCTTCTCCACCTATTTATGGGGTTGGGTGGTTGACCATACTGGCCAGCGCATGCGAGTCATTCAGTTCGCTTCCTTTTTCTCTGCCCTGACTTTTATTGCAGTGTTATTCGTGAAAGATTTTTGGGCACTGGCGTTCATCATGTTTCTGTTCGCAATATTCTGGAGCGCATCCCTACCTCAAA
This sequence comes from Gemmatimonadota bacterium, assembly GCA_049189775.1. Classification (GTDB taxonomy): domain Bacteria; phylum Pseudomonadota; class Gammaproteobacteria; order Eutrophobiales; family Eutrophobiaceae; genus SMWN01. The sequence continues at coordinate 545 of JAIVVP010000112.1, forward strand.
TTGAAGCGTCTACACTCTCGCATCTTGGCGAGTCATCTCACGCCTATACCATTATTCGTTTATGGGGATCGGTAGGTTTTATCGTTATTGTCTGGGGACTTGGGATAGTCTTCGAATCACTCAGCATTAGTTATGTACCACTGATTTTACTTGTCTCAATGGTATTTGTTTGGTTACTGACTTTGTCGATCCCGGATACGCCACCAGAACCACATGATGAGTCACATGAATCCCTGAAAGTAATTCTCAGCAAACCTAATGTTATTGCTTTGTTGCTTGCCTGTTTTTTGATGCTCGCAAGTCATGGTCCTTATTACACTTTCTATTCTATCTATCTGGAAGATCATGGTTATTCCAGTAGCTTCATCGGACAAATGTGGGCGCTGGGTGTCGTTGCTGAAGTAGTACTGTTTCTATTTATGCATAGAATAATTGTTGTCTCTGGATTGAGAAAATTATTTTTGCTGAGTTTGTTTTTGGCAAGTGTCCGCTGGTTATTAATTGCCTTCTTTGTAGATAATCTGGTGTTACTTTGTCTTGCGCAGCTATTACATGCAGCCACCTTTGGTATATGCCACGCAGTGGCAATTCAATATATACATAAATATTTCAGAGGAAAATTACAGGGCAGGGGCCAGGGTTTATACAGCAGCACCAGCTTCGGTGCCGGCTTCGCAATTGGTAGTTTACTCACAGGTTATGGCTGGGAGACTATAGGTGCAGCCAACTGTTTTATTATTGCTTCGGCCTCAGCATTTGTAGCAATGGTGATTGCTTTTATCTGGGTTAAAGATTAGTTGAAATGAAGCATGAAGAGATAGAATACAGGTGATGCAGAAAATACAAATCTTGGTAATGGTAGGGATATTTATGCTCATGTCTTCATGTGCTCTTACACAAACAATGGCTGAGGATGATGGGAGTTGTCCAGATGCCCCGAAGTGTGTTTCCAGTCAGGTGAATGACCCGCGTCATTTTATAGAGCCATATACTTTTGATGATCAGCCTGCAGAGGCGATGCTGCGGCTCAAGGGGGCATTGTTAAGCGAGAAGCGAGTGACAATTATTACAGAACAACCCACGTACCTGCGTGCTGAGGTGCGCAGCCTGATTTTCAGGTTTGTGGATGATGTTGAATTTACCTTGCTACCAGAACAGGGCCTGGTTCATATACGTTCCTCTGCCCGGATTGGTTACACTGATTTTGGTGTCAATCGTCGACGTATCGAAAGAATCCGGCAATTATTTCAGAAATAAATAATCCAGGGTCATCAGAGTCTGATGAGTCTTCATTAATCAGGTTGACGTTCCACCTACAGTCAGATCATCAATACGCATAGTCGGTTGTCCGACACCGACAGGCACGGATTGGCCATCCTTTCCACAAGTACCGATTCCGGAATCCAGCGCCATGTCGTTACCAACCATTGAGACCCTGGTTAATACATCCGGGCCACTACCAATAATTGTCGCACCTTTAACAGGTGCGGTAACTTTACCATCTTCGATGAGATAGGCCTGACTGGCACTAAAGACAAATTTGCCATTGGTAATATCAACCTGGCCACCGCCAAACTGCACCGCATAGATGCCTTTGTTGACGGACTTGATAATATCTTCCGGATCTTCTTCGCCACCGAGCATGTAGGTGTTGGTCATGCGTGGCATCGGTAGATGCGCATAGGATTCTCGTCGGCCATTACCGGTGGGGTTCATTCCCATCAGTTTCGCATTCTGTTTGTCCTGCATGTAGTTAACCAATATGCCACGTTCGATCAAGGTGGTGCTTTCTGTTCTGGTACCTTCATCATCAATATTCAGGGAACCGCGACGATCGGTGATTGTGCCATCATCGACAATGGTGACTTCCGGTGTGGCAACGCGCTGGCCGATACGCCCGGAAAATGCCGATGTTTTCTTACGATTAAAATCACCTTCCAGTCCATGTCCAATGGCTTCGTGTAAAAGGATGCCTGGCCAACCTGGACCAAGTACCACGGTCATGCTTCCTGCTGGTGCATCGACGGCTTCCAGATTCATTAAAGCCTGGGAAACTGCTTCGTCGATATATGAATTGGTCAGTTCTTCGTCAAGAAAATAATCATAGGAGAATCGACCGCCACCGCCTGAACCACCTTTCTCGAAACGCCCGTTTTCTTCAACGATGACATTGATGTTTAATCTGACCAGGGGACGCACATCACCGGCAAATGTGCCATCACTTCCGGCAACCAGGATGGTGTTATGCAAACCCATCAGACCAATCATCACCTGTTTGACACGATGATCTTTTTGTCTTGCCCGTTGATCAATATTTTTCAGTAACTCGACTTTTTGTTCGGCACTGATCGATGCCAGTGGATCAATCGCTTGATAAAGCGAAGGCTGTGATTGTTTTTTCCAGGCCTGAAGTTTTCCTTCTCCACCACTGCGGGCGATGGCTCGTGCAGCGGTTGCCGCATGTGTTAATGCAGGTAATACAATCTCATCGGAATAGGCAAAACCGGTCTTCTCACCACTGATGGCACGGACGCCCACACCTTGATCTATGCTATGTGAACCTTCCTTGACGATACTGTCTTCCAACACCCATGATTCCGCACGCGATGATTCAAAATAGAGATCGGCATCATCAATATCATGGGACATTAACTGATCCAGTGTCTTCTGAATATCATTGGTATCCAGACCACTGTTGTCCAGCAGATGTGTCTTGGCGACTTCTAGTGCATTACTCATATATTTTTCTGTATTCCGATGCTGATAAATAATTAATTAGTTAAAACCCTAAGTAGTTAAAACCCTATGTTCAAGACAAGGAAAATTCTTGCGCAGATTCTTCTGCTTTTCCAGGTCAATGTCCGCTACGGCGAAGCCTGGCCCCTTCTCAACACAATCAAGAATATTGCCCCAAGGGTCTATGATCATACTATGTCCCCAGGTATCTCGGTCATTTATATGCTTTCCTCCCTGGTTAGAGGCTATGACATAAGAAAGGTTCTCGATCGCACGGGCACGAAGCAGAGATTCCCAATGTGCCTCGCCCGTGGTCGCCGTGAATGCAGAGGGCACCGTGATGATATTAACATCATATTCAAGCATGGCCCGATACAGCTCAGGGAAACGCAGGTCATAACAGATCGACATACCAATATTTCCAAACGGTGTTTCGGCCACCACGATTTCATTGCCCGCTTCCAGCGTATTTGATTCCTGGTAGCTTTCACCGCTGTCCTCGTCGACCGTGACATCAAACAGATGAATCTTGTCATATCTGGAAGTGCATTTTCCTTGCGGATCATAGAGCAGGCAGGCAGGGCGAACCTTGTCTGCCACCGATGCCTGTAAGGGAATGGTGCCACCCATTAGCCAGATCCCGTGCTTTTGTGACTGTTCAGACAGAAAATCCTGTATCGGCCCCTGTCCAAAAGGCTCCAGTATGGCCACCTTATCGTGCTCTTCATGGCCCATGAACGGGAAATTTTCGGGTAAAAGCAGGAATTCTGCCCCTTGTCCGGTAGCCTGGGCGATTAAATTTGATGCAGATTTCAGATTTTCATCTACATCTGCAGTAGAAACCATCTGGATTGTTGCGACTTTTGTCATAAATAATTTAGCCCGATAGGCCTTTCCGGATATGACTCTATCCCTTGTATGCCGTATACTTGCACGCTTTTTTAAGTATGTAGATGGATTGTCAGTTGAACGAAGAATTTTCAAGAATACAACGCTTACCGCCTTACGTCTTCAATATTGTTAATGATTTGAAGATGGAAGCGCGTCAACGCGGCGAGGATATCATCGATTTCGGGATGGGTAATCCGGATCAGCCAACGCCCAAACATATCGTGCAGGCAATGGTCGAAGCATCCAGGCACGAAGAGATGCATCGTTATTCCCTGTCACGCGGGATCGCGCCACTGCGTGAAGCAATCTGTAACTGGTACAAAAACCGTTATGACATTGATCTGGATCCTGAAACAGAAGCGATCGTTACCATAGGTTCCAAAGAAGGCCTGGCACATCTGGCCATGGCTGTTGTGGATAAAGGTGACACTGTTCTGGTGCCAAACCCTTCTTACCCGATTCATCCTTATGGTTTCATCATTGCCGGTGCAGATGTGCACCATGTGCCGATTGGCCCGGATGTTGATTTTTTCGAAGAGCTGGAAAGATCTATCAAGAACGCTTTACCAAAACCAAAGATGTTGTTGATCAATTTTCCAAGTAACCCGACAGCACAGTGTGTCGATTTGAAATTTTTTGAACATGTCATTGCCATAGCAAAAGAACATGGTATCTGGGTGATCCAGGATTTGGCCTATGCCGATATCGTATTTGATGGATATAAGGCACCTTCGATCCTGGAAGTGCCTGGTGCTAAAGATATCGCAGTAGAATTTTTCTCACTATCCAAGAGCTACAATATGCCGGGTTGGCGTGTCGGTTTTATGGTCGGGAACAAGACACTGGTGAATGCCTTAACCAGAATGAAGTCCTATCTGGATTATGGTTTGTTCGCACCGATTCAGGTCGCAGCGGTTGCGGCACTGGAAGAAGACCAACAATGTGTCAGTGATATTTGCAGTATGTATCAACATCGAAGAAATGTTTTGTGTGATGGTCTGAATGCAGCTGGATGGAAGGTTGAAAGACCGAAAGCCACCATGTTTGTCTGGGCCGAGATACCTGAACAATTTCAACACATGGGTTCTCTGGAATTTTCCAAGAAACTATTGAACGAGGCAAAGATTGCTGTCTCACCCGGTGTAGGTTTCGGTGACTATGGTGATAAATATGTTCGTTTTGCCTTGATTGAGCATGATGAAAGAACCAACAAGGCCATGAGTGGTATTCAGGCGATGTTGCAAGGCGAAGCTCCACCAGTTGCATCCGTAAACAAATAATAGAGTAAGAGATGATCAAAGTATGAAGCCAGTCAAGGTAGGTTTATTAGGTTTGGGCACAGTCGGTGGCGGTACGGTCAGTGTACTAAGTCGGAATGCCGAAGAAATCGCACGTAGAGCAGGACGCGGAATTCAAATCAGTCATGCAGCTGCAAAAGAATACAATGCAGATGCAATTACAGGTCTGGATAATATTGAAAAGATTTCTGATGATGCCTTCGCCGTTGTTAATGACCCTGAAGTCGAAATTGTTGTTGAACTTATCGGTGGCTATTCCCCGGCG
>JAIVVP010000113.1:0-5731 GCA_049189775.1 Gemmatimonadota bacterium
GCAGAAGAAGATGATCTGATAGTCAGAGACCTGATCGAGGGAGCGTCTTCATATAGTGAAGAACAACTTCTACAGGCTAAAGAAATCGCACTGAATGAACCCTTACTACATAATCGTTTAATCTCGGATAGAACCCACGTCACAGGTATTAACGTCAATGTTCAATTACCAAGAATCAATGAAGATATCGAAACTCCGGAAGTCGTTAGCTTTTCAAGAGCCCTGGCCAGAGAAGTCGAGGCTGCATATCCAGATATAAAAGTTCGTCTTACTGGCATGGTGATGATGAATAATGCATTTTCCGAATCTGCAAAAGATGATATAGCCAATCTGGTCCCTATAAGTTTTGCAGTGATGCTGCTTTTACTAGCCGTGCTGGTTGGTGGAATAACCGGAACCTTTTGTACTTTGATAGTTATTGCCTGTTCTATTCTGGTGGCGATGGGTATCGGGGGATATATCGGGTTTCCCATCTCCCCGCCTTCCGCGACATTTCCAACAATTATTCTAACCATTGCTATTGCTAATTGCGTACACATCCTGGTTACCTTCTTGCACGACATGCGTCTGGGAATGTCAAAACATGAAGCACTCATTGAAAGCCTGCGAATCAATTTACAACCCGTATTCCTGGCCAGTTTAACCACTGCAATTGGTTTTCTAATGATGAATTTTTCTGACGTACCTCCTTTCAGACACCTGGGTAATTTCGTCGCAATAGGTGTCGTCACATCATTCATCATGTCTGTCACTTTCCTGCCCGCCTTGATTTCACTCCTCCCTGTCAGGGTAAAAGAAAAGAAAGATGATCATGACAGACTTATGGAAAAATTTGGTGACTTTGTCGTACGCAGAAGATCATTTCTTTTCTGGGGAATGTGCGCCCTGATTGTCATTTTACTGACAGGGCTTCCCCGTAATGATTTAAATGATGTCTTCGTTCATTATTTTGATGAAACGATCGATTTCAGGGTCGACTCTGATTTCTCTACAGACAATCTGACAGGAATTTACAACATTGAGTATTCATTGAACTCCGGTGAACCCGGAGGCATCAGCAATCCTGGATTTCTGCATGATGTAGATGCCTTTGCTAACTGGTTCCGAAAACAACCGGAAATTCTTCACGTTAATACTTATTCGGATATTACAAAACGATTAAACAAGAATATGCATGGAGATGATCAAGCCATGTATAAAATTCCCGATGAACGGAATCTGGCGGCACAGTATCTTCTACTCTATGAGATGTCATTGCCATACGGACTGGATTTGAATAACCAGATCAATGTTGATAAATCTGCCATACGGCTTACAACGACACTCGAAACCCTGTCCTCGAATGAGCTCATTTCAATCGAAGAACGTGCTGAAACCTGGCTGGTCAATAATGCGCCTCATATAAAATCCGGCCATGGTAGCGGTACATCAATCATGTTCGCGCACATTGGCAAGAGAAATATCATCAGTATGCTTTATGCCACAACCCTGGCACTGATATTAATTTCATTGGTACTCATCATTGCATTACGATCAGTAAAAATTGGCTTAATCAGTCTGATACCTAATCTGGCTCCCGCAGCAATGGGATTCGGCTTATGGGGTTACATGGTAGGTGAAATTGGCCTGTCACTTTCAGTTGTTTCAACCATGACACTTGGTATTGTGGTAGACGATACGGTTCACTTCTTGAGCAAATATCTTCGAGCACGTCGTGAAATGCATCTAAGTCCGGAAGATGCGGTAAGGTATGCCTTTACAACTGTAGGCCGCGCATTATTGATTACATCAATCGTGCTTGTAGCAGGCTTCCTGATACTTGCAACCTCTGCTTTTCAGTTGAATTCAGGCATGGGCTTACTCACTGCCATTGTTATTATTCTGGCATTATTTGCAGACTTCCTGTTCCTGCCACCACTCTTGATCAAAATAGAGGAGAAATTAAATGCAAAAAAATTGCTTGCTGGCAATACTGCTACTGATTCTACCACTGCATAATGCCATAGCGGAAACAGCTGAAGAAAAAGGACTCGCGATTGCAGTAGAAGCTGATGAGCGTGATTCAGGCTGGATCGACCAGACTGCTGATCTGGAAATGGTACTGACGAATAAACATGGTCAAAGTAGCAGTAGAACCATGGCACTAAAGGCATTAGAGGTTGAAGGTGATGGTGATAAAAGTCTGACAATATTTGACAACCCACGAGATATAAAAGGTACTGCATTTTTGAGTCATACCCATGCACTGAAACCAGATGACCAATGGCTTTATCTGCCAGCCCTGAAAAGAATCAAACGGATATCTTCGGCAAATAAATCAGGCCCATTTGTCGGTAGTGAGTTTGCCTATGAAGATCTGACGTCACAGGAAGTTGAGAAATATAAATACAAATGGTTACGTGATGAAACACTGGACGGCCACGAAGTATTCGTTATAGAAAGTTATCCTGAATACAAGAATTCAGGCTATACAAGACTAATATCGTGGATAGATAAAGACTTGTATAAAGCCCATAAGGTGGAATTTTATGATCGTAAAAATACCTTGTTAAAAACATTGATATTCACTGAATACAATCAATACCTGGAAAAACACTGGCGACCTGGAAAAATGGCGATGGTGAATCATCAGACAGGTAAAAAGACAGACTTAATCTGGAAAAATTATCAATTTAAAAATGGTCTCGGTGATCGTAATTTTGACCGTAATAGCCTGAAACGAGCCAGATAAATACGTGAAAAGTTAAATGTGAAGTGTGAAAAGTAATATGATACGTTTCACTCTTCACCCTTAACCTTTCACCTATATAAATTCTCAATGAAGTATAGATTATTTATCTTTCTGTTTGTCCTTCTTCAAGCTTCAATGGCGCCTGCCGGAGAATGGAGCGGTTATCTGGGGACAGAATTTCGATATTTCACACAGGATCCACGAGACCCAAGACAGCATGATGAGAATTTCTCTCTGGTATTCGAGCCAGAGTATTATCACGAGTGGGATAAAGGCACGCAGAGTCTGGCCTTTGTGCCTTTTTTCCGGCTGGATCAACACGATAATGAGCGTACCCATTTTGATATACGCGAATTCACCTGGGCAAAAGTAGCAGAAAACTGGGAATTACGACTTGGCCTGCGCAAGGTTTTCTGGGGTGTCACTGAATTTCAACATCTGGTTGACATCATTAACCAGACTGATCTGGTTGAAAATATTGATACCGAAGACAAACTTGGGCAACCGATGATCAATCTTGCCCTGATTAATGATTGGGGGACTGTCGACTTGTTCATAATGCCCTACTTCAGGGAACGTACATTCCCCGGCATAGAGGGCCGCCCCAGAAACCAGCCTGTGGTCGATGATGATTTAGCAAAATACGAATCTTCAGCCGAAGAAACACATGTTGATTTTGCCATTCGTTACTCTCATTACTTTGGAGATTGGGATGTTGGTGTTGCTCATTTCTATGGTACCAGCCGTGATCCAAGATCAATGCTCACTATGAATAGCTCTGGTGCACCTGTCCTGGCACCATTTTATGACATCATCAATCAAACCTCGATTGATCTACAGGCAACCAAGGGCAATATGCTCTGGAAACTTGAAGCACTGCATCGCAGCGGTCAGGGTTCTACATATAATGCCGCAGCAGGCGGATTTGAATATACCTTCGTTGGTATCTTCGATAGCGCGATCGACCTTGGGATACTTGGAGAGTACCACTATGATGGTCGTGGCGAAGATGCACTGACTTTTTTTGAAGATGATATAGCTACTGGAATGCGTTTTGCGTTTAATGATGCACAATCCAGCGAGGCATTAGTGGGGCTACTCTGGGACAGAGATACGGGAGGTAAATTCCTGAATATCGAAGCCAGCAGGCGCATAGGTAATAGTTGGTTGCTGGAGATGGAAGGCCGATTCCTGTTTGACACTTCAGCTTCTGATCCAGCTTTTGCCTTAAGTCGTGACGATTATCTGGAACTGTTTTTAACTTATAATTTCTAGATACCCTTCTCAGCCCCTGCTCTAAAATATCCTATGCTCGCGTTAAGAATTCTTGAAATTACTTTCCCTATCTTCTCGATTGTAGGTATTGGTCTTGTTTATGGATATTTTTTTCGACCGGACATGGCACTGCCTAACCGCATCAATATGCATGTTTTTATCCCGGCATTATTATTTTCAGTACTCATAGATAAAGCTGGAGAAGCTGATTTATTTGGGCACCTGGCTCTGGGGGTTACATTAGTTATTTTATTATCCGGCCTGATTTCCTTACCTCTGGCAAAAGGCTTTAATATTGATTTCAAGACGTTGTCCCCGCCAATCATGTTTGGAAATGCAGGGAACCTGGGGCTGCCACTCATGGTCCTGGCCTTTGGTGAAGATGCACTGCCTTTTGCTGTGGTTATGTTCATCGTCTGTAATTTTTTTCATGTGACGATAGGAAGTTATCTATTGGATAAACAGGCGCACATACTCAAGGCATTCACATCACCTATGCTTCTGGCAACCTTCTTTGCCCTGTCGCTAAATTATTTCGGGATCAAGGTAAATGAAATGATTCTGCAACCGATTAGCATGCTGGGTAATATTTGTGTGCCGCTGATGCTATTTGCATTAGGAGTACGATTGATTGATACCGATTTTTCTGAATGGCGTATTGGTCTATTAGCTGGCGTCATGGCACCTCTGTCAGGCATTACGATTTTTTTCTGGTATCTCCCTGGCTGGATTTATCCAGAACCCAGGAAGGTGTTTTATTTCTGTTCGCAATATTACCGCCCGCTGTGATGAACTACATGTTCGCAGAGCACTTTGACCAGGAACCAGCGCGCGTGGCATCAATGGTGTTATTTGGCAATGCCCTGGCAATACTGACGATTCCCCTGGCATTAACATATGCTTTGCCAAAGTTTGCCTGATTGGAAATCAGACTTTATCGTTTATTTATCAAGGTCATCTTTCAATGATAAAAATTCCTGCAAGCCTAATATTTCCTTAATCTCGTCAAAGTCCACCATCTTGTCAGTCAACGATTGGGTGTGCCCATCCCTTTTAAAAACTTCTGCCATTTCACGCATGGCCCTGGCCGTTAACAAGACAGAATCAATCGGAGTGACTACGATTTTAAAACCCATCTCTTCAAGTTCCGCTGCAGAGAGTATGGGCGTCTTGCCAAAGGTCAACATATTGACAAATTTTGGATACTCAACGCGCTTACAAATTTCTTCCAGTTCATCTACAGATAATGGAGCTTCAATAAAAGCAATATCTGCGCCCGCATCACAATAGCGATTCACTCTATCTATGGCATCATCAAGCCCATCGGTTTCTCTAGAATCAGTTCTGGCAATAAAAAAGAAATCAGGATCCTTTCTTGCCTCTACTGCCGCCTTGAACTTAAGCACCATCTCATCTGCAGGGATCACATGTTTATTGCCGAAATGTCCACAGCGTTTTGGGAATACCTGGTCTTCCAGAATAATGCCCGCGGCCCCTGCCCCTTCGAATTCGTTGACGCAACGCATAACATTATGTAAATCACCATGGCCGGTATCAGCATCTGCAACAACAGGAATAGAAAGCCGATGGGCCATGCGTCTGGTCGCATCTGCCATTTCAGACATACCTACAAAATTAATGTCCGGTAGGCCAAAGAGACTGGCGCTGGTACCAAAGCCGCCGATAAATACCGTATCAAATCCCGCCTGCTCTGCCAGAACAGCT
>JAIVVP010000114.1:0-5678 GCA_049189775.1 Gemmatimonadota bacterium
GGAGCCGTCATCCTGTGGCTGGATATCCTGATTAAAGGTTTGTAAGTCGGTAGTAAATTCGCCAATGATTTCCTCGAGGATATCATCCAGTGTCACCATACCCTGTAAAACGCCATATTCATCTACGACCAGGCCTATACGACGTTTTTGTTGCTGAAATTTAAGCATCTGCGTATGCAAAGGGGTACCTTCAGGCAGGTAGTAAGGTTCGATGGTAAGTTTTTCCAGCTCATCGATATTAAATTCTTTTACTCTGCCTAGTATTCTCAATACTCGTCTAACGTGCAGCATGCCCACAACATTATCCATATTTTCGCGATATACGATCAGGCGGGTATGCTGGCAGTGTGTCAGTTGTTCGAGTATGTCTGCAATGGAATCATCAAGGTCAATCCCGACCAGCTCAGTCCTTGGTACCATGATGTCATCGACAGTAACCTTCTCCAACTCCAGTATGCCAAGCAGCATATCCTGGTGGTTACTCGATATAGCAGCACCAGCTTCGTGTACGATTGACCTGAGTTCATCCTGGCTTAAGGGTGCCTCTTCCATATTTTTAGTGTTTATGCCGAAAGGGATCAATAAAGCATTGCTTATCTTGTTGATAACAAAAACGATGGGATAACATAGTTTCAGTAGCGGCGTAAGAATATAGGCAGAAGGGAAAGCGATTTTCTCGGGTCGTATAGCGGCAAAGGTTTTAGGTGCGGTTTCGGCAAAGATAATAAAAATAATTGCGATAATGAACGGTGAAGCCGCAACACCATAATCTCCCCACAAGCGAAAACCAATGACCGTAGCAATCGCAGCAGCCAGGAAATTAACCACATTATTACCAAACAGGATAACGCCAATCAGGCGGTCGGGTTTCTCAAGAAGTTTACTGACCAGTGTGGCCGCCCGGTGTTTATCTTTAACCAGGTGACGCAGTCGGTATTTGTTGAGAGCCATCATGCCAGTCTCGGAACTGGAGAAGAAGGCGGAGAGAACAATCAATACAAATAGAACAATAAAAAGTACTGACAGGGGGATGGTGTCCAAAAAATGGGTGACCTCGAATTGAAAAGATAAGCTATTGTGGCGCAGTGCCTTGGGGTGTCAAGAAAAAGATAGGAAAATAAGGCGTTTAGACACGTCCCAGGATCAATTCCAGCACCAGTTTTGAGCCAAAAAATGCCAACACCAGCATGCCGAAACCACCCAGAGTCCAGCGGATCAGCTTTTGTCCTCGCCAGCCCTTGTACCAGCGTCCCCAGAGAAGCACGGCAAATACCAGCCATGATAGAAGTGACAGGACTGTCTTGTGAATGAGATGCTGGGCAAAAATGTCATGGATAAACATGAACCCTGTTGCCAGACTCAGGCTCAGTATAAAAAAGCCAACGGCAATGATACGAATTAGCAGGTCTTCCATGATCTGCATAGGAGGCAGAATGTTCATAATCACCGTCGGATGCTTGTGACTTAATTGATATTCCTGAAATGCCAGTAACGCCGCCTGGAATGCAGCAACGGTGAGTAAACTATAGGCAATAATCGAGAGCAGGATATGCATCTTCAAGCCCATGACAGCCGATTCGGCCAGAATACGATGGCTTGGGAAGAATAATATGAGCAAGAGTCCAAGCGCTGCCAGTGGAAAGAATATAACCAGTAAATTTTCTACAGGTTTACGGATTGCGACCAGCAAAACCATCATTGCGATGATCCAGCTGATCAGTGCCCAGGTATTGGAAAAACCCAGATCCAGGCCACCATTCACGAAAACAGCATTATTGAGTAGAATACCGTTCAGGATAAGTGCGATTGCACCTACACTGAAAGCCTGAATTTTAGCCTGTTGGCGTGGGGCATCTTCACTGGCATATATCAGCACTCCTAACCTGCTTGCAGCCAGAAGGTAGAAAATAAACGCAATGATGCCTAGTGTTGTGTCCATAAATTATCAAATTCAGATCAAATAATCTGACCATGATTGCATATTTAAAGGTGTCATTGAAGTACAAAAAGCTATCTCATAGATAGTGAGGATCAGCCTGATTCCTGCTAGAATTCGCCGCCCATGATGTATCAACTATATATCATGGAAATCACAGATAATATTCACGAGAAAATAGCCAGATTATGTTCGATACGCTTTCTGAACGTCTTGCCAGGACGATAAAAGACCTTAAAGGCCAGGGTCGCCTGACAGAAGATAATATATCTACAGCCATGCGTGAAGTGCGCATGGCATTACTCGAGGCCGATGTCGCCTTGCCCGTTACCCGTGATTTTATCGAGCATGTACGTGAACGTGCGCTGGGTCAGGATGTCATGACCAGCCTGACACCGGGCCAGGCGGTTGTGAAGATTGTCGAAGAAGAACTCATTTCACTTATGGGTGAAGTGAACACTGCTCTGAATTTCAATACCCAGCCACCAGCCGTCATCATGATGGCCGGTTTACAAGGTGCAGGTAAAACAACGACCGTCGCTAAACTTGCAAGACTGTTGTCTGAAAAAGAGAAAAAGAAAATTCTGGTGGTCAGTTGTGATGTCTATCGTCCTGCAGCTATTGAACAGCTAAAAGTTCTGGCAAACGAAATCAATGTTGAATTCTATCCAACTGAGAACAATCAAAAACCTGTTGAGATTGCTAAAGAAGTTCTGGATTATGCACGCAAACAAAATTTTGATGGTTTGATCGTTGATACTGCAGGGCGTCTGCATATTGATGATGAGATGATGGAAGAAATAAAACAGCTACAGTCTGTTTTAACGCCTTCAGACATCTTGTTTGTTGTCGATAGCATGATGGGACAGGATGCTGTGAATGCAGCCAAGGCATTTGATGAAGCCTTGCCATTGACGGGTGTTGTGTTAACCAAGACAGATGGTGATGCGCGTGGTGGTGCAGCACTTTCTGTACGTCATGTCACAGGTAAACCCATCAAGTTTATGGGTACTGGTGAAAAGACTTCTGAATTTACAGCCTTTCACCCGCAGCGTATGGCCTCACGTATTCTGGGTATGGGCGATGTACTGAGTCTGATTGAAGAGGTTCAGGAAAAAACGGATCAAAAGAAGGCAGAGAAACTTGCGAAGAAAATTAAAAAAGGCAGAGGATTCAGCCTTGAAGATTTTCGTGATCAATTACAACAGATGCGTGGCATGGGGGGTATGGCCAGCATAATGGATAAATTACCGGGCATGGGTGGCATGCCTGCAAATGTAAATGCCCAGGTTGGTGATCAACAATTTATCAAGCTTGAGTCGATTATCAATTCGATGACGCCTCATGAACGGAGAATGCCTGCAGTAATCAATGGCTCACGTAAGCGAAGAATTGCTGCTGGATCAGGGACACAGATTCAGGATGTGAATCGCCTGCTAAAACAGTTCAAGCAAATGCAAAAGATGATGAAAAAAATGTCAGGCAAGGGCGGCATGAAGAAAATGATGCGCGGCCTAGGTGGTGGCATGGGTGGTATGGGTGGTGGTGGAATGCCTCCTGGAGGAATGCCACCTGGCGGCGGCATGCCATTCTAATTTTTCTGACGTATCAACATAGTTAAGCATGCGATTATCAGACCTGAGAAACAGACAATACTCCATTCAGCAATACTGAAACTCAGGAAAGTCCACTGTACTTCTGCACATTCTCCAGAACCACTGAGTACCATTCTTAGTGCATCAGTAAAAGGAAAGGCATCAAGCATGTACTCAAGTCCCGGACCGCATTCGGGAACCTTGTCTTCGGGAAGATGTTGCAACCATATCTGACGACCTGCGATGCCTGCGCCACAAAGTGAAGCGATAAGCATCAAGCCAGTATAGATTCTCTCAAACAGTTTCTGTGGATTATGTATTGCGCCAATGAGTGCGAACAGGGCAATTACAATAAAGGCTATGCGTTGAAACACGCACAGTGGACAAGGTTCGAGGCCAACCACATGTTCAAGATAGAGACCGAATCCCAGTAGACCTGCACAGACGATAAAAATAGACGAAAAAAATAGTCGGGTAGAGAACATATAAAACAAATTCCTTAATGTGATTAATATTTTATGAAATCTTACCTGCTATTAGTCCAGATAAGTACCCAGAAATTCCGGAATACGTTGTTCCAGCCAATATTTTGCATTCCATGGTGTATTTCCACTGACAAAGCCCACATGTCCACCATGATTTGACAACTCCAGTGTGACTGAATCAGACAGCTCACCCTGATTGGGGATAGCATCTACGCTCATAAATGGATCATCTTTAGAGTGAATCAGCAAGGTAGGTGTTGTTATCTTATTCAGGTATTGGCGCGAACTGGATTGTTCATAGTAATCTTCACCACTCTTGAACCCATGTATTGGTGCAGTGATGTGATGATCAAATGATTTGAAAGTATTCAATTTATTTATGTTTGCAATATCAACTGGTGCCTGCCTGTCTTGAAATTTACTCAGTGTTTTATCTACCAGTCGATTCAATAAATGGCGTTGGTAGATCCTGGAAAATCCTTTTTCCAGTTTCGAAGCACTATTTGATAATGTGTAAGGCACAGAGACTGCAGCTGCTGCTTCGAGGTGTGAATTGTCTTTGTATTCACCCAGATACTTCAGTAATGCATTGCCACCAAGTGAGTAGCCCACTGCAGATAATGTCGCTTCGGGGTGGCGTTTTCGTAATGTATCCACAAGAAATCGCAAATCACCTGTTTCCCCCGAGTGGTAACTTCTATCCTTGAGATTATGTTCCCCACTGCAACCTCTGAAATGCATAAATACACCACGCCAGCCTTTCTTACTAATCGCAGCGAGCATACCTCGGGCATAACTTGAATCGATGGAACCTGCCAGGCCATGTAAAACAATGACGATCTTGTTAGAGTTACCTCTCGTCCATGCAAGATCAATAAAATCACCATCTGCAAGCGTCAGTCGTTCCTCCCGGGTTTCAATCTCAACGAGTGTTCTCAGCAGGCTGGGCCAGATAGTCTGGGCATGGGCACCAGGCAACCACCATGCACGACGAAATTTACTTTCAATAATTGGCACTGTTCCTTACCATCTATTCTTGTCTGGTAACTACTTACACCATGAAGATGATGAAGCATAAGTTCTCAATAACCCCGTGATTTGGGGCGCACGGCCGCGTGGCCGGGCGAGGAGCAGGCATGACGGACGCGGATGCGTCATCGCTCGCGGGACGGTGGCCAACGGTTGTCGTGGATGACCGGGGCGCCGCGTTGGGCCTCGCCTGGTCCAACTCCGAAAGCCTGACCGAGGCGATCGAGAGCGACAACGACCGCCGAACGCGCTACGGGCCGATCGAGCCGTTTCTAAAGGACCCCACCATTTCAGATATCCTGATCAATACCTACAAGCATATTTACATAGAACGCAGAGGCAAGCTTGAACTGACTGACGGACGATTTAAAGATGACAAACACCTCAGGAGGATTATAGATAAAATCGTCTCTCAGGTAGGAAGGCGGATTGATGAGTCTTCACCGATGGTCGACGCCCGGCTGCAGGATGGCTCGCGTGTGAATGTGATCATCCCTCCGCTGGCCATTGACGGCCCGGTGGTTTCTATCAGGCGTTTTTCTGAGGTCCCCCTGGAACTGGAAGATCTGATTAGCCTGGAAACTGTCAAACCTGAACTTGGAGACCTATTGAAAGGCATTGTACAGGCAAGGC
>JAIVVP010000115.1:0-5652 GCA_049189775.1 Gemmatimonadota bacterium
CATTCTTTATGGGGCTGCTGGGTCTGGTGCAAAATGATATCAAACGTGTCATTGCTTATTCGACCTTATCGCAACTGGGTTATATGACAGTCGCTTTGGGTGCTTCTGCCTATGCTGCATCCATGTTTCATCTTACGACACATGCTTTCTTCAAGGCCCTGTTATTCCTGGCCGCCGGTTCTGTCATTATCGCCATGCATCATGAACAGGACATGCGTAAGATGGGTGGGCTTTATAAATATCTGCCGATCACATGGATAACCTGTTTTGTAGGTGCAATTGCCTTGATTGGTTTCCCTGGAACAGCGGGTTTCTTTTCCAAGGATGCCATTATCGAGGCGGTACATCTATCCACGCTACCTGCTGCTGGTTATGCCTATTATGCGGTTTTATCAGGCGTCTTTATTACAGCGCTTTATACTTTCCGTCTGTTCTTTATGACCTTTCATGGTAAGGAAAGAATGGATAAACATGTATGGGAACACCTGCATGAAAGTCCATGGGTGGTGACATTCCCCCTGGCAGTCCTGGCGATTCCATCTTTAATTATTGGCGTGTGGTTGGGCGGACCGATGTTATTTGGTGATTATTTTGCCGGGGCAATTCAGGTGGCTGATAGCCACAACGTATTGCTTGAAATGGGACATCATTATCATGGCGAATGGTATGCAGTCGCATGGCAGTTTTTTGTCCATGGGGTGTTTAAAAATCCAGTCGTAGTCTTACTGGCACTGTCTGGTGTATTTACAGCCTGGTTGTTGTATATCAAATTTCCTGATGTCCCTGAGAAGATAGCCAATGGTCTGGGTCCGATTTATCGTTTACTCGAAAACAACTATGGTTTCGATGCCTTTAATCAAAAGGTATTTGCCGGAGGCACAAAAGCAATAGGGCGACTGTTTTGGCAGATTGGCGATGTCAAATTAATTGATGGCCTGATTGTTAATGGCTCGGCACTATCTGTCCGCTGGTTCTCTGGTGTTATCAGACAAATACAGTCAGGTTATTTATATCATTATGCATTTGCCATGATCCTTGGTTTGTTATTTTTGCTCGCAACATTTGTAGTGTTTGTGTACAAATTAATTTAAATATAAGAAAAAATTAAATTCTAATAATGTTAGCTGAATTACCAATTTTAAGTTTGTTGATCTGGGGCCCGGTCCTCGGTGGTGTCTGGGTGTTGTATGCAGGTGACAGACAGGAAGAAACAGTCAAAACACTGGCCTTGATGATCTCGGTAGTGACATTTCTGCTATCCACTTTGCTTTATAAAAATTTCGACATCACTACACATGAGATGCAGTTTGTTGAGTTCGCCTACTGGATAGAGGCTTTCAATATTAATTATTACCTGGGTATTGATGGCATCGCCATGCCGTTGATCATACTTACCACATTTATCACGGTATTGGTCATTCTTGCAGGATGGGAAGTTATAGAAAAGAGGATTTCCCAGTATCTCGCGGCATTTTTGATTATGGAAGGGCTGATGATCGGTGTTTTCTCTGCTGTAGATGCCATGCTGTTTTATGTTTTCTGGGAAGCCATGCTGATTCCGATGTTTCTGATCATTGGTATCTGGGGTGGGCCAAGGCGCGTTTATGCCACCATCAAGTTCTTTTTGTATACTTTCCTGGGCTCGGTATTTATGTTGGTGGCCTTTCTTTACCTGTATTCGCAATCCGGGACTTTCAATATCCTGGAATTACAAAATCTGCCACTGGAAGCAGGAGTGCAGAAATTAATCTTTATCGCTTTCTTGCTCGCCTTCGCTGTAAAAATACCCATGTGGCCTGTGCATACATGGTTGCCGGATGCTCACGTTGAAGCACCGACGGGTGGTTCGGTGATATTGGCTGCGATCATGTTGAAACTTGGTGGTTATGGTTTTCTTCGTTTCAGTTTACCGATCACCCCGGATGCCAGTCTGTATTTTGATACAGCAATGATAGTGTTGTCATTAATAGCTATTGTTTATATTGGTTTTGTAGCTTTGGTGCAGCAGGACATGAAAAAACTGATTGCCTATTCATCTATCTCACACATGGGCTTTGTGACATTAGGTTTCTTTATTGGTTTTAGCATTTATGCGGCAACGGGTTCGACGGAAGGCGCCGTGTTTGGACTTGAAGGTGCCATGATACAGATGATTTCTCATGGTTTTATTTCAGGCGCATTATTTCTCTGCGTCGGTGTCATGTATGACCGGGTGCATAGCAGAGAGATTAAGGATTACGGTGGTGTGGTCAACACCATGCCGCATTTTGCCGCCTTTATGATGTTATTTGCCATGGCCAATGCCGGACTGCCGGGAACATCAGGTTTTGTCGGTGAGTTCGTTGTCATCCTCAGTGCATACCAGGCCAATTTCTGGATCGCATTTCTGGCAGCGCTGACCTTGATACTGGGTGCCGCTTATACATTATGGATGTATAAAAGAGTCATCTTCGGTGATATCGCCAATGACAATGTTAAACATCTGAAAGATATTAATTCACGCGAAACATTTATTCTATCAATGCTGGCCATTGTAGTTCTGATATTTGGAATTTACCCGGCACCATTGTTTGATGCCATGCATCCTACGCTGGAACATTTGTTCGAGCAGATGTTACAAAGCAAGGTAGGCCAATAATATGTTATCCATCACAGATATTATGATAGTCGCACCTGAAATATTTATGCTGACGATGGCCTGTCTTATATTGGTGCTTGATACCTTCAGTAACGATCCGCAACGCAGGCTGACTTATTACCTTTCGCAGCTGACCCTTGTTATAACGGCTGTATTGGTTGTTCAATTGTCACCAGGGCAGACGGTCTATGCCTTTGGCAACAGTTATATTGACGACGGTATGGCAACGGTATTGAAGGAAGGCGTCTTTATTATTGGTTTTTTTGCATTTCTATATTCACATGAATACCTGAAAGAGCATGGCTGGCTAAAAGGTGAATATTTTGTCCTCGGGCTTTTCGCCATTTTGGGCGAGATGATATTGATTTCTGCATACAGTTTATTAACGGTCTATCTCGGACTGGAATTATTATCGCTTTCACTGTACGCCATGGTAGCCATGCACAGAAAATCAACCGCAGCTTCGGAAGCGGCAATGAAATATTTTGTACTGGGCGCAATGGCATCAGGCATGTTGTTATACGGTATGTCCATGATCTACGGTGTCACAGGCAGTCTGCAACTTGAAACTATTGCAACAAATATCGAAAATGATACCAATAATATATTACTGGTTTTCGGGCTGGTGTTTGTTCTGGTCGGTATTGCCTTCAAACTTGGTGCCGTACCATTTCATATGTGGGTACCTGATGTTTATCAGGGCTCACCGACCTGTGTAACATTATTTATTGCCAGCGCACCCAAGCTGGCTGCCTTTGCAATGGCAATGAGATTATTGGTTGATGGATTACAACCCATGCTAAGTGACTGGCAAGGCATGCTCATTATCCTGTCCATTCTTTCCATGGCAACAGGTAATATTATTGCCATCTCCCAAACCAACATTAAACGCATGCTGGCTTATTCGGCCATCGCACATATTGGCTTTCTATTATTAGGTCTATTGTCCGGTACGGCCTCTGGTTATGCAGGTTCGATGTTTTACGTCATCACATATGCGGTGATGAGCATGGGTGCATTTGGTATGGTTATCTTACTGGGAAGAAAAGATTTTGAAGCAGACGAGTTAGATCATTTCAAAGGTTTATCCGACAGAAGTCCGTGGTTTGCATTTATGATGTTAATCCTGATGTTTTCCATGGCAGGCGTACCGCCATTCCTGGGTTTCTGGGCTAAATGGTTCGTGCTGAAAGAGCTCGTTGATGCTGGTTTTGCCTGGTTAGCTGCAACGGCAGTCTTCTTCTCTATTATTGGTGCCTATTATTATATATATGTGATCAAACTCATGTATTTCGATAAAGCGGATTCAATGACCGCGATCAAGGCATCAAGACAAATGCGCTTTGCACTTAGTGTCAATGGCCTGGCATTACTCATTCTGGGCTTAATGCCCGGTCCACTATTGGCAATTTGTATCAGCGTAATGTCGATAGCTGCTTAATGGGTACAAGCTCTGCAGTCTGGTTGTTGCTGTTCATTTCTTTCGTTGCCGCCAACCTTCCCTGGCTCAATGAACGATTTCTATTTGTTATAGAGCCTAAACCCCGGAAAACTCCGTGGATGCGCTTACTGGAATGGTTACTGCTTTATTTCATTATTGGCTTTATCTCATTGGGATTTGAGAAAAAAATGACAGGGCAATTGCATACTCAGGACTGGGAATTCTATGCAACCAGTTTTTGCCTGTTTATTGTTTTCGCATTACCGGGTTTTATCTATCGCCATGATTTCCTGAATCATTGGCAACGCTGGAAAAGACGCCAGGCGAAGTAAGCGTTTAGCCAGAAAAATCGTGGTCTGACCCCGATTAACGCTAAAAGGCGGAACCACTACTTAACATGCCCAATACCCTCACCCACAATAATAGTCTTCTCAGCCATCATCTCATCTGACCATTGCATAACATCTTTCGGAAATAGCAATATGACAGTGGATCCCATATTAAACCGGCCCATCTCCTGACCTTGTTGTAATTGAACATCACCCTCTGAATATTGCGTATCGTTGATGACCCTGTCTTTAGCCGGAGTGATTTCTCCTGCCCAAACAGTTTCCATACTACCGACATTGAGCGCCCCGACCATGACCATGGCCATTGGGCCGGTGTCTGTATTGAAAATATTAATCACACGTTCGTTTCTTGCGAATACCGAGTCCACTACACGAACGGTATGTGAATTCACGGCGAATAATTTACCAGGCACGTAAATCATTCGCTTGAGCTGCCCTGATACAGGCATGTGAATACGATGATAGTCTTTCGGCGAAAGATAGAGTGTGGCAAATGTACCGCCAGTAAACATTGTCACGAGTTTATCTTCTACCAATAAATCTTTCAGGGTATATGACTTACCCTTGGCCTGAATAATGGTGTCGTTTTGAATGTTTCCAACCTGGCTTACCGCACCATCTACCGGAGAAAGGATTGTCTTCTCATCTAATGATATTGGCCTTGCCTCTGGTGAGAGTTCCCGGGTAAAAAACGTATTAAAACTGGAATAGCTTTCAGGATCTGGATTATTTGCCAGGCTCATATCCACATCGAAGACACTGATGAATAACTTGATTAAAATATTTTTAAACCACGGTGTTTCACAGCGGGTGATTCGGTACACCAGACTGGTAATGAAATGTTGTGGAATAAAATATTGTGGCAGAACTCTTAATTTGTCTAACCAGCTTGCTGATTGATTATTCATGTATTATTTTTATATTAATTATTTAACGGTGGTTGTGATGTTGATGTGCGTCTACTGAATCAGATTTTTTGACTGGCGCATCAAATTCATGTGTTTCGCCATTATCGAATGTAAATTTGATAGTAGTGCTTTTGCCTTCGCGCATTGGCAATTTATTGCCAAACAACATCAGATGATAACTTTCTGGTTTGAAGCTGAATGTTGAGTTTGGCGTAATAACAATCGTGTCTTGTTGGGTCATTCTCGCGATGCTGTCTTTAACCTGACTCAAATGAAATTCGATATGTTCAAATTCATCACTTTCTGCCTTGACCA
>JAIVVP010000116.1:0-5640 GCA_049189775.1 Gemmatimonadota bacterium
AATCCACCTTTGCTTAATTGGGCTTCTTCATTCGTGGCATTTATAGAAGTGACATTGGTATTATCATTTGCAGCGAGTGCTATATTTTCAGCATCATAACTTAGTATTAAATTTCGTAAGCGCTCACGCTCGGTTTCATCCTCAATACGTTGAGAGATCCCTATGTATTGATAATCCGGGACAAAAACAAGATACCTTAACGGAATGGAAAGTCGGGTAGTCAAGCGCGCACCTTTGCTGCCTAAAGGATCCTTGACAACCTGAACCAGAATTTCCTGTCCTTCGCGAAGTAATGACTCGATCGCTGGTTGCTGACCTGGCCCATCGTCAGATGCTGATGAAGTATCAGTCTCAGTGACGATATCTGAAGTATGTAAAAAACCGGTCCGTTCCAGACCTATATTAATAAATGCTGCCTGCATACCGGGCAAGACGCGTGAAACAGTGCCTTTGAAGATATTTCCGACCAAACCAAGCTTCTGGGATCTCTCGATGTAGATTTCCTGCAAGACGCCATTTTCTACCACGGCAACCCGGGTTTCCTGCGGCGTAACATTTATCAGAATTTCTTCGCTCATCTCGTCTTGTGATACTTCTTAATCCAGTTCGGGAAAATCAGCTAATCGGTAGTTATAAGCGGAAATTATAACTGATAAATCAATCACATGATAAAAAACGTGGGGACAGGAGATATTATTAAACGCTAGTGAGAAAGCCCCGACTGGCGCTACTAACGGCTCACATAGAAAATCTGTAGAATATGACTTATGACGAGCTTCGTAGATAAATTGAAAGGACAAATACCCAAAGAATTAATCATCTCTGATGAGGAATTGCTACGAGCATATGAATGCGATGCTCTCTCGGCGTATCGACAGATGCCACTCTGTGTTGTTTTGCCTGAAAGCGTGGAGCAGGTGCAGGCGATAATGCAGCTTTGTCATCAGGAAAATGTTCCCGTTGTGGCCAGGGGTGCTGGTACAGGGCTTTCTGGTGGGGCGATGCCTGTTGCCAATGGGCTGTTGCTGAGCCTGGCCAAATTTAATGAAATTATCGATATGGATCCTGAACAAAGAACGGCCCGAGTCCAGCCAGGGGTTCGAAATATATGTGTTTCTGAAGCAGCAGAAAAATACGGTTTGTTCTATGCGCCTGATCCTTCATCTCAAATTGCATGCACCATTGGAGGTAATGTCGCGGAAAATTCAGGCGGGGTTCACTGTTTAAAATATGGTTTAACGGTACACAACATCATGGCTGTTAAATTAATTACTGTCACCGGTGAACTGGTTGAGATAGGTGCCGATTCACTAGACTCAGCTGGATATGATTTACTTGCACTGATTACAGGCTCTGAAGGTATGCTTGGTGTGATAGTGGAAGTTACTCTTAAGTTATTAAGTAAACCACTCAGCAACAAAGTCCTGCTTGCAGCATTTGATGATGTAGAAGCAGCTGGAAATAGTGTCGCCAGCATTGTCGCTTCAGGAATCATACCTGCTGGTCTGGAGATGATGGATAATGCAGGTGTCCGGGCGGTGGAGGATTACCTGCATGCTGGCTACCCGGTAGATGCCGCAGCGATTTTAATTTGTGAAATTGATGGTGCCGAAGAAGAAGTCGATGAGGAGTGCCACAAGGTAGAAGCTATATTGAAGGCTGCGGGTGCCAGTGAAGTGCGAGTTGCCAGAGATAAAGCTGAGGGAGACAAATTCTGGGAAGGACGTAAATCAGCATTTCCTGCAGTGGGACGTATTGCCCCCGATTATTATTGTATGGATGGCACAATTCCAAGAAAACACATCGGTAGTGTATTAAACATGATTAGTGATTTAGCCGAACAATATCAGCTGGGTGTTGTGAATGTTTTTCACGCAGGTGATGGAAATTTACATCCGCTTATTTTGTATGATGTCAGTATTGAAGGTGAGCTGGAACGAGCCGAAGAGCTGGGTGGAAAAATACTGGAAGTGTGTGTAGAAGTCGGCGGCACCATTACTGGAGAACATGGCGTTGGTGTCGAGAAAATCAACCAGATGTGTGTGCAGTTTAATACCGAAGAACTTTTACAGTTCCACGCCATAAAAAGCGCCTTTGATCCGAAAGGACTGCTTAATCCAGGAAAGGCCATCCCTACCTTGCATAGATGTGCAGAATTTGGAGCAATGCATGTCCATCAGGGCAAACTTCCCCATGCGGACCTGGAAAGATTTTGACTAGGAAAAGATTTTGACCGGGGAATTAGTTCAACAATACCAGCAACAGATACAGGATGCTTATGCAGCAGAGACACCTCTATGCATACAAGGTGGTGGGTCCAAGGCATTTTATGGTCGAAAAATAAAAGCTGAAATACTTGATGTCTCGGCAAATGCAGGTGTTATATCTTATGAACCCACTGAATTAGTCATCACAGTCCGGGCTGGCACTACGATTTCAGAAATCAATGAAGTCCTGGCCAAACAAAATCAAATGCTGGCATTCGAACCTCCATGTTTTGCAACAAATGCGACTGCAGGCGGGATGGTTGCCTGTGGATTATCTGGTCCACGCCGCCCTTATGTAGGTGCTGTCAGGGATTTCGTGCTCGGTCTCAAGTGTCTGAATGGTAAAGCTGAAATACTAAATTTCGGTGGTCAGGTAATGAAGAATGTCGCCGGCTATGACGTATCAAGGCTGATGACAGGAGCGATGGGGACACTAGGAGTGTTATTGGAAATTTCATTGAAAGTGTTACCAAAACCGGAATATGAGCTCACGCTTAAAGGTGAATCAGATGTTGCAACAGCAATTCAACTTATGAATAAATGGGCGGGACAATCAATTCCGATATCGGCTACAAGTTTTCATGACGGCAATATTTATATTCGCCTGTCCGGTCACAAAAGTGCCGTACATGCTGCAAGCAGCCAATTTTCGCTATCAGAGTACACTGATGGAGAGAATTACTGGGAATCATTGCGAGAGCACAGGCATGACTTTTTCTCAGATGATGAAAACCTCTGGCGACTGTCGGTGCCGTCGACGACTGAGAAGTTAAACATTAATGGCCAATGGCTTGTCGAATGGGGCGGGGCACTACGCTGGTTAGAAACATCAGAATCCATTGAACAAATACGTAATGTAGTCAGTAAAGTCGGTGGTCATGCCACCTTGTTCAGGGGAGGAGATCGGGAAGGTGATGTTTTTCAGCCATTATCTTCAGGCATAGAACAGCTGCATGTTGCTTTGAAAAATGCCTTTGACCCGAAGAGAATTCTGAATCGGGGTCGACTATACAAGGGGTTCTGATTTCTGTGCAAACAACCATAGACGAAGCTTTAAAAAACACCCCGGAAGGCCTTGAAGCCGAACGTATATTGCGTAGTTGTGTACATTGCGGTTTTTGTACGGCGACCTGTCCTACTTACAGATTGCTGGGAGATGAACTGGACGGGCCCAGAGGCAGGATTTATCTGATCAAGGGTTTGCTGGAGGGCAAGACAGCCAGTAATAAAACGCAAATGCACCTTGATAGATGCCTCACATGCCTTGCTTGCGAAACCAGTTGTCCATCGGGCGTTGAATATGGGCATCTTCTGGACATTGGTAGACAACTGATCAACAAAAAGGTCAGGCGAACTCCAGTTGCACGATTCTATCGCTATTTAATCAGAAACATTCTGCCCTATCCGGGGAGGTTTTCTTTTTTTCTCGGACTGGGAAGAGGGGTCAGGTTTATATTGCCAGGCAAGTATCGTCGGATGGTTCCTGAAATCAAGCATACCAAAGTACCAGAATCATCCAGGCACGAGTCAGGGCACATGTTTGGGCATGGGCGCAAAATGATTTTATTTTCAGGCTGCGTACAACCATCACTCTCACCTGAAATAAATTGTGCAACAACGCGCTTATTAAACAAGCTTGGAATTGAAACTATAAGCAGTCATGGTGAAGTATGTTGTGGTGCTATCAATCATCATATGGCCGTTGATGATAGTGGGCTGTCTTTTATAAAAAATAATATTGATGCCTGGTGGCCGTACATTGAGGAAGGGGTTGAGGCTATTGTCATTTCGGCCAGTGGTTGTGGTGCCATGATTAAGGACTATGGCTATATTTTAAGGAATGACACTGACTATAAAGATAAAGCACACCAGGTTTCAATGATGGCAAAGGATGTTGGAGAAATAATAGTCGCTGAAGAGATCGAGACACTTGAAAAAATGGTCAAGGTAGATTCGAGGAGGATTGTTTTTCAGAACCCCTGTTCATTACAGCATGGTCAAAAAATAAAAGATGAGATAGAAAATCTACTTAAAAATCTCGGCTATCAAATAGAAAGCATTGAAGATGCAAATCAGTGCTGTGGCTCGGCAGGAACATATTCACTACTACAAACCGAACTTTCTGAAAAATTACGAAGAAAAAAAATAAGTACTCTGGAGGCGGTGAAACCGGATGTGATTTTGACTGCTAACATCGGTTGCCAACTGCATCTACAGCAGGCAACCGAAATCCCTGTTAAACACTGGATTGAAATTTTAGAGGAGGATCTTCAATCCTGACTTTACACACGAGTAAAATTCTTTATTAAAATATTCTATGTAGCTATGAGTCGTTACTGAAAAGTTAGTTCAGTTGCAGGGGACGGATCAGGAAAAATTCCTGACGGGTGAAAGTGTGAGTAGTCAGACCTTGTATTACTGACAGACGGTGGATGTAAAAGTGGACGCCTATAGTGGACGTTTATCGAGGATTGTTTCTATTCAATATTTAGCGTGGCGTTATCAGATGAGCCATCTCCATCGTTGTCAAAGTCATCGTCAAAGTCAAAGATATCGTCATAACCTTCCAGGGGTGGATTACCATCGTAGATCAAATTCTGACGCTGTTGCAGATAGGCTTCACGTGTGAATGTGTAAGGTTCGATGGCTGCTTCATCACGGAGATTCGTTGCTTCTAACAGGTTGGCCCTGGTATTAATGAGGTTAAGAGCTGCAACCGGCCATAGTATTGCGCTTGAGATGTAAAAGAACGGATTCAAAAGGGTGCTGGTGACCATATCGGGCGTATTACGAACAGTATTCGGGCCATTTAAAGGTATGACCAGGTATGATCCCTGACCCACACCCCAGGTGGCCAGTGTTTGCCCAAAATCCTCATTATGTTTTGGCAGACCCATTGGTGTTGCTATATCGTTCAACCCCCCGATTCCAATCGTGGAATTGACAACAAAACGCGTTATCCCGGAGAAGCCCTGTCCAAACTTGCCCTGGAGGAAAGAATGCAAGACAACATTAAGATATGAGAGGTTATTAAAGAAATTTGTAATACCTGACCTGTATATTTCGGGGGTATATTTTGCATAGGGCTCTGCAATTGGTTTAATTATGTATTTATCCAGTGTTTCATTTAAGCCGAATGAAGCCCTGTTAACAGGTTCAAGCGTGTCGTTGTTGGTCTCAGCACCTTTGGTCTGGGTGGAGGCACAGCCCGACGCAAGACTAACTAGAAGTAGTGCAAAGATTATTGGTAATGCTCTTTGTAATACTTTGATTTGTATTAATTTATTGCCTTTGCCCTTAGCTAATGCCGGTAAAGCGGCGACCGGAAAAACCAGTAGCCGCCCCTGCAAAGTGACCACAGCAATTAGATTGT
>JAIVVP010000117.1:0-5639 GCA_049189775.1 Gemmatimonadota bacterium
CAGGAATATAATCAAATTCCAGACTGGCGAAATCTGGTTGCCCGGTTTTTGGACACAAACAGGTAAATTCATGGGTTGAAATATGGATTGTGTAATCCCTTTCCGGTGATGGATTCGGGAAAGTTTCCAATTGTTCTGAAGGTTCAGTAGGCATAGCATCATCGTTGTAAAAAATTGCGCGAGAACCATAGCATAATTTAAAAAAAAGTTACTAGCTGAAGTTAATGGAGCGCATTAAACATGGTTTAAAATAATATAAATAACAAACAGTTACAGTTACTACTTAAAGTTAGTAATAGTTTTATGTTTTGCTTGTTTGTGTTGCCTAATCTTTGTATTGTAACGCCCCATGCGTTTACGCAAAATTAAACTAGCTGGATTCAAATCCTTCGTCGATCCCACAACCCTGACCATACCAGGAAACCTGGTGGGCGTGGTCGGACCCAACGGTTGTGGCAAGTCCAATATCATTGATGCAGTGATGTGGGTCATGGGCGAAAGCTCTGCAAAACATCTACGCGGTGATTCTCTTACTGATGTAATTTTTAATGGTTCATCAGCCAGAAATCCTGTCGGTCAGGCTACCGTGGAACTGCTTTTTGATAACTCCGAAGGCAGGGCAGGTGGCCAATACGCCAGCTACAGTGAAATCTCTATTAAACGACAGATTAATCGTGATGCAATCTCTACATATTATCTCAATGGCACGCGATGTCGTCGTCGGGATATTCAGGAAATCTTTCTTGGAACCGGTTTAGGCCCCAGAAGTTATGCCATCATTGAACAGGGAACGATCTCCCGTTTAATCGAGGCCAAACCCGAAGAATTACGTACATTCATTGAAGAAGCTGCCGGGGTCTCCAAATACAGGGAAAGGCGTAGAGAAACTGAAAACAGAATAAAACACACCAAGGAGAACATCAGCCGGCTCACGGATATTCGTGATGAGCTGGGAAAACAACTTAACCACCTGCAACGTCAGGCAAAGGCCGCTGAAAGATACCAGGGCTTAAAAAAGGAAGAACGCCAGCTTCAGGCAGAATTATTGGCGCTTAACTGGAAGCATCTGAAAGCCCACATGAAAGATGAAGAAGATCTGGTGATTACCCAGGAAAATCTCGTAGAAGAAGGACTGGCAGGATTACGAAAGGTTGAGAGTGATATTGAGAAATATCGTGATGAGCTGGTAACAGCGAATGAGGGTTTTAATACTGAGCAGTCGAATTTTTATGGTGTCGGTGGTGAAATCTCCAAGCTGGAACAGAAAATTCAGCATACCAGGGAAAGAATCACATCCATTGAAGAGGATATCGAACAGGCACAACGTGAAGAGTCTGATGCCAATCAACATATACAACAGGATAAAAGCAATCTGCAAACACTTGAGGCAACCGCAGGAACGCTGGAACCAAAGCTACAAGGTTCCAGGAATGAAAGTAATAAGGCTTATGAATTCCTCAATGATGCTGAACAGGCGATGCAGGGCTGGCAGGCCGAGTGGGATACTTTTAATGAGGCATCAGCAGATTATTCCCGTCAGGAACAGATCGGTGAGACGCGACTGGAGCATTTGCAGCAGGGCATTGAGGAATCATCACAAGGTCGAAAGGCACTGGAGCAGGAGCTGGATGCTATTGATGAAGACGCAATTCGCAAGGCGATAAACGAACATACCGCCTCAGTAAAAACAGCAGAAGAAAAACAGGCCGAATTTACACGTCAGCTGGAAGCTAAACGTGAAAGCTTATTGTCCTTGCGCAACGAAGCCCAGTTACTTAATGAAAAGGCAAATGAACAACGTCGTGCACAGCAGAAGCTGGAAGGCCGTTTGTCATCACTCGAAGCATTACAACAATCTTCTTTCGGCAAGGATCAGGAAAAAGTCAGCAGTTGGCTTGAAGCTACCGGACTGACCGATAAACCAAGATTGGCGCAACAACTAGAAGTTGAAACAGACTGGGTGCGTGCTGTTGAAGTTGTCTTGCAAGATGATTTGCAGGACATCATCGTTGATGACCATGATAGATACACAGCAGAACTGGCCGCTTTAAGTGAAGGCAACCTGGGCATTATCTCTGCAACAGGAGAAGAAACATCAGCAACACAGACTGAATTCGTTCGCCTGGCAGATAAAATCAAGGCTTCTTTCTCGTTAGCTGGATTGCTTGATGGAATCTACGTTGCAGAGAGTCTTGCAGCTGCACAAGAAATAAGAAAACAATTGAAAGCTAATGAATCTGTCATTACTGCTGACGGCATATGGCTTGGTCGTGGCTGGTCCCGGGTTTGCAGGGGTATGGATGAGAAGAACAGGACCTTGACCAGGGAGCAGGAGATTCAGAAACTCAAATCCCGGCATGCAACGGCAGAGACACAGCTAGAGGAACTTGAAGCGAACATTGAAAGCAGTCGGGTTTCACATGATCAGGTAGAACAGGCGCTAAATGATCTGCAGTCGGGCCTGCGTCAGAATCAGGAAGAGCTATCCGGTTTCCGTGCATCATTAGCCGCCAGTCGTGTGCAACAGGAGCAGATTGAAGCCAGAGCGACGAAAATAAATGAAGAACTCGTTTCCCTGGATGAACAGACAAAAGACGACGAATTCGAAATTGAGACTATTAATAACAATCTACAAAGTGTCTCTGGTAATCGTCAGGACATGGAAGGTCAGCGTGAAGCCTTAATCAATTTGAAGGAGCAGCACAGGACTTCACTGGAAAGTGCGCGTCAACGCTGGCAGTCGACCCACGAAGAGAGTCATGGGATAGCACTGCAGCTTGAATCAATCAGCTCACAACGTGCATCTCTTGAGCAGGGTATGAAGCGTAACCAGATGCAACTTGAGCATACGCAAAAGCGCTGTGAAGATCTAAGACGCACCTTGAGTGAGCATAAAAAACCTGTACAGGGATATCAGGATGAGCTTGAACTGAAAGTTAAAGACAAGATATCAGCGGAAAAACGCCTGGCAGATGCCAGAACACTGGTGCAGACGGTTGAAACAACCCTGCGAGAGAGTGAACAGCTTAGAAGTGAGAAGGATCAAAAACAACAGGAGCTACGAGAGCTTCTGGAGAAGGCACGTTTGGCGACCCAGGAAAGTCATATTCGATTACAGACTGTTGAAGAGCAGCTCGAATCAAATGGACATGAGGTTGCCCCGATACTTGAGCAACTGGCAGATGATGCCAGTGTTGATGTCTGGAAAGAACGTCTGCAAGGACTCGCCAGGAAAATACAGAGGCTTGGGCCAATCAATCTTGCTGCGATTGACGAATTTTCCCAGTTGTCAGAACGCAAGACCTATCTTGACAGTCAGGATGAAGATCTTACCAAGGCTTTGAATACACTGGAAAATGCAATCCACAAGATTGATAAGGAAACAAGAACAAGGTTTAAAGAAACATTCGATAAACTGAATACCAATCTTAAGGAGAGGTTCCCGCAATTATTCGGTGGCGGGCATGCCTATCTTGAGCTGATTGGTGATGATCTGTTACAGACAGGCGTCACCATCATGGCCAGACCACCCGGGAAGCGTAATAGTACGATTCACCTGTTATCGGGTGGAGAGAAAGCACTTACTGCAGTAGCCCTGGTATTTTCAATCTTTGAACTTAATCCAGCACCTTTCTGTATTCTTGATGAGGTTGATGCACCATTAGATGATGCAAATGTTGGGCGCTATAGTGAAATGGTGACAAAAATGTCAGCAGATGTTCAGTTTATATTCATTACACACAACAAGATAACAATGGAAATCGCCAATCAATTGCTTGGTGTCACTATGCACGAAGCGGGTGTTTCACGCCTGGTCTCTGTTGATGTTGATGAAGCCGTCGAAATCGCGGCAATTGCCTGATGAGTCATGCATATAGCATCACTTCACTTAATTAGTCGTAATACCCCTCAAACATTCGCATTTAAAATCATATGAATGATTTACGTTTGATACTGCTAGGTATCGGATTGTCGATCATTGTGCTTATTTATCTTTGGGGAACTTTTAAACAAAAATCAGAAGATCGTGCCCGCACAAGAAAACTCACGAGCTTTAAGCGAGATCCTGTCAAAGATGCCAAACTAATGCCGGTGTTTGATGAGGAAGAGGAAGCAAGTGCAGAAATTTTGGCAGAAATGGATGCTTTTCTGAATAACCCTGACTCACCTGATATCAACGGATCTGATTTCTCCCTGCCGACAAATAACGCAGCGTTTGATGAGGGCGATTTCAAATTATCAAGATCAGTGTCAGAAAAACCAGATGAGCCACCAGTTGTATCTCCTGATAAAACACCAGAAAAACCAGGTGATCAGAAAAGACAATCACAAGATTCAGTGGAAGATGAAGCCAGGCAACATAACAATGAGCATCAGATAATTACATTTCTGATCAAGGCTGCTCCAGGGAAAACATTTTTCGGTGACAATATATTGGCAGCAACTGATGTCGTCGGTATGAAATTTGGAGATATGAATATTTTTCACCATCATGGCGTGGAAGGAATGGAATTTGAGGAAAGTATTTTCAGTATGGCAAGTATGTACGAGCCAGGCTATTTTGAGCTGGACAAGATGGAAACTTATCAAACGAAGGGTTTGACACTTTTCATGCAACTACCAGCGCCAATGGATAACATCCTGGCATTTGATTTGCTGCAGGAAACAGCAATGAGGCTGGCAGATCTGCTTCAAGGTGAAATCTGGAGTACAAAGCATGAACCGATTGATGCAAAAGCATTACAGGCAATGCGTGATGTAGTCGTCGAGTTTTCCTGAACCAGATTATTACCATGAGTTCTCAAGAAAAAATTAATCGCGTAAATGAATTGCGCGAATTAATTAATCAAAACAATTATCACTATTATGTGCAGGATGAACCTGTCATCCCCGATGCCGAATATGATCGCCTGATGCAGGAATTGACTGCAATTGAGAATGAATTCCCAGAATTAATAACAGACTCATCTCCCACACAGCGTGTAGGTGCAGTTCCACTGGGTAGTTTCCCGGAAATCAAACATGAAGTACCCATGCTGTCATTGGGCAATGCCTTTGATGAAGATGAAATGACAGCTTTTGATCGGCGCATTCGGGAAAAACTGGAAGAGGACAGCGTTGAATATGTTGCTGAGACAAAACTTGATGGTCTGGCAATCAGTATCTTGTACGAGGATGGCCAGTTTATTCGTGCCGCGACACGTGGTGATGGAACTACAGGTGAAGATGTCACCTTGAATGTAAAAACCATCAAGTCTATTCCATTGAGTCTTATTGATGTGGAGTCACTCGATGAACAATACCCGAAAAGGGTAGAAATTCGTGGTGAAGTTTTTATGACGCACGCTGGATTTAACAAGCTTAATGACAAACAAAGAGAAAAGGGCGAGAAATTATTTGTAAATCCCCGCAATGCTGCAGCCGGAAGCCTGAGGCAACTGGATTCACGTATTACTGCTGAACGTCATTTGAGTTTTTTTGCTTACGGTGTGGGGATTGTTGATGGTGGCATGATGCCAGAAACACATGCGGGATTATTATCACGGTTAAAAACATGGGGCGTGCCAGTTTCACCCGAGACCAGGGTCATGAGAAAGCTTGCAGCATGTTTTGAGTTTTACAAAGATATCGCAAATAGG
>JAIVVP010000118.1:0-5614 GCA_049189775.1 Gemmatimonadota bacterium
ATTCAACATCGGCAAAATCTCTATGACCTGTACAAACTATTACATAAGCACAGAGAACAAAAGGGTGTGCTTGATTTTAGATCAATAGAGCCCTGTTTTGAATTTGATGAAAGCCATGCTGTGTCTTCGATATATGCGCTTGAAAGAAATGATGCACATCGATTAATCGAGGAGTTTATGTTGGCTGCAAATATTGCAGCGGCAGAGTTTCTTCTAGAGCAGGAAATTCCTGCACTATACAGAGTGCATGAAATACCAAAGTCCAAAAAGCTCGAAGCACTGCATGCTTTTCTTGGCGAGATGGGATTAAATCTGGGCGGTGGTGAAACACCGACTGCGAAAGATTATGCTAATTTGATTGAGAAGGTTAAAGACAGGGAAGATGCACATTTAATTGAAACAGTATTATTACGCAGCATGCAACTAGCCGTTTATAGTGAAAAAAACATGGGCCATTTTGGATTGGCATTTCCTGCCTATGCACACTTTACTTCTCCCATCAGACGTTATCCCGACTTAATGGTGCATAGGGCCATTCGCCATTTAATTCACAATAAAGGTTCGGCAGGCTTTGCTTATTCAAACAGGGACATGCACAGCATTGCTGAAAATTGTTCCTTAACAGACAGGCGTGCCGAAGAAGCCAGCAGAGATGTGATTCAATGGTACAAATGTGAATTCATGCAGGGCAAAGTGGGGGAGATCTATGAAGGTACCATCAGTGGCGTGACTTCATTTGGAATGTTTGTCGAACTGGATGGTATTTATGTTGAGGGTTTGGTGCATATCACAGCATTACCTGCAGATTATTATCATTTTGATCCCATTGGACATCGCCTTACCGGAGAGCGTACAGGTAAAAGTTATCGCCTGGGGAACAGAGTCAAGGTAAAGGTCATGAGAGTCAGCCTGGATGATAAGAAAATAGATTTTGAACTGGTTGAATAAGCTGAATGAGTAAACAGTCAGAAATAACCTGTGGAATACATGCAGTCCGACATGCACTGAAGAACGCTGCAGCCGATGTGTTGGAGATGTGGGTGCTGGAAAATAAAAGACCAGCGAAAGGTATATCAGAAATCCTTGAACTGGCTAAAAATGCGCATGTGACTGTTCAGTTTGTGGCAAATAAAACGCTGGATAAATTAACTCATCAGGCACATGACCAAGCAAATCACCAGGTAAATCATCAGGGGGTTGTGATAAGGCGTAAAGTAACAGGCAAGGATAGCAAAATAGATTTAGCGTCTGTATTGGAAATGGATGATGGGGAAAAAGCACTATTCCTGGTATTGGATGGGGTACAGGATCCGCATAATCTGGGTGCCTGTTTACGTACTGCTGATGCGGTGGGTGTACGGGCTGTCATCCTGCCAAAGGATCGGGCTGTTGGTTTGAATGAAACGGTACGAAAAGTTGCCTGCGGTGCTGCAGAAAATACGCCTGTAATTCATGTCACTAATTTGTCGCGTGCTTTACGAGAAATGCAGGATGCAGGTATCTGGGTGATTGGCACTGCTGATGAGGCAGAAAATACTATCTATGAAGAAGATCTGACTTCATCTATTGCCCTGGTCATGGGTTCAGAGGGTCAGGGGCTGCGACAGAACACCCGCAAGCACTGCGACAAGCTGGTGAATATCCCGATGGCTGGTGTTGTTGAAAGTCTGAATGTCTCTGTTGCTGCCGGGGTATGTCTGTACGAGGTCCGGCGACAGCGTCAGCTTAACAAATAATAATTATTCAGCTTCGGCTTCAGCTTTATCTTTGTTGCGGTTGTCACGCTTGCGCTCATGTTCCAGTAATTTCTTTTTGCGAATACGAATATTCAACGGAGTGACTTCTACCAGTTCATCATCATTGATAAACTCAAGTGCCTGTTCCAGTGAAAATGTAATCGGTGGTGTTAATGCGATGGCATCATCTTTTCCTGAAGCACGCACATTGGTTAATTGTTTGCCTTTTAGTATATTTACGACAAGGTCATTATTACGGGAATGTATACCGACGATCATGCCTTCATAGGTTTCAACACCCGGGCCAAGCAGCATTTGCCCGCGTTCCTGAAGATTAAATATTGCAAAGGCAACTGATTGTCCTTTGCCGTTTGCAATCAGCACACCATTTTTCCTGTTGCCCAATGTTGATTTATGAATGGGGCCATAATGGTCAAAAACATTGTAAATCAATCCTGTGCCTGAGGTTGCTGTGAGGAAATCTGTGCGTAGCCCGATTAATCCTCTTGCAGGGATGACGTAATCAATGCGTACACGACCTTTACCATCTGGCATCATATCTTTAAGATCGCCGCCACGAGGTCCCAGCATTTCCATGACTGCGCCTTGATATTGTTCTTCCATATCAACAGTCAATTGTTCGTATGGTTCAGACAATACACCATCAATTTCTTTGGTGATCACTTCGGGTCTGGAGACACCCAGTTCAAATCCTTCCCGTCGCATATTTTCAATCAATATTGAAAGATGTAATTCACCGCGACCAGATATCTTGAACTTATCCGGATCACCGGTATTTTCAACACGAAGTGCAACATTATGTTTGAGTTCCCTATCCAACCTTTCGCTTATCTGGCGAGAGGTGACAAATTTTCCTTCCTGACCACATAAGGGTGAGTTATTCACCTGGAATGTCATGCTGACAGTGGGCTCGTCAACGGAAAGTGCTGGCAGTGCCTCTACCTGGGCCGGATCACACAGGGTATCCGATATATCTAGTTGGTCTAGCCCACTGATGGCAATAATGTCTCCGGCTGAAGCAGTATCAATCTCAGTTTTGTCAACACCATGCAGTTTATAGACTTGTAGCACTCTGCCGGAACGAGTTTCACCATCTTTATCAATAACAGTGACATTGGTATTTGTCTTTATCTGTCCCCGGGTCATGCGGCCAATACCGATAATGCCAACGTAACTATTGTAGTCCAGTGCACTAATTTGCATTTGAAAGGGCCCGTCTATATCGACATCAGGTGCAGGGACTTTGGAAATGATGGTTTCAAACAAGGGTGTCAGATCATCTTTAATCTGATCAGATTCATAGCCAGCGACACCGTCCAGTGCAGAGGCGTAAATAACGGGGAAGTCCAGTTGCTCATCAGTGGCATTTAACTGATCAAACAAATCAAATGTTCTATCTAGCACCCAGTGGGGTCTGGAGCCAGGTCTGTCTATCTTGTTGATAACGACAATTGGACGCAAGCCACGTGCCAATGCCTTTTGCGTGACGAAACGTGTTTGTGGCATGGGGCCGTCAACTGCGTCAACCAGGAGTAAAACAGAATCAGCCATCGACAGAACACGTTCAACTTCACCACCGAAATCAGCATGTCCCGGTGTGTCAATGATATTAATTCGGCAACCATCCCAGTCCACTGCTGTATTCTTTGCCAGGATAGTGATCCCACGTTCACGTTCAATGTCATTGGAATCCATAATACGCTCGGTCGTGGCTGCACGACTGTCAAGCGTACCGGCCTGTTGCAATAGTTTGTCAACCAGCGTGGTTTTTCCATGATCGACATGAGCGATAATGGCGATATTTCTAATATTCTGAATCAAAGTAACGGGTTCCCAACTATTAAATGCGTCTATTGCATGTGCAAAAAGCGGCGAATTATAGCGGATTGGCAGGTCGAATGTTGTTTTTTGTCTTCTTAAAGGATTACGAAGGTGGGAATCTTTCTTAAAACTTTACTTTCATGCCGACATAGGCAGAGATTGGTGAGCCGACACCGACAAATCTTGGATCGGTAAATGTGGGAAATATTTCATCTGGTTCACCCAACAAGCCAAAGGTCTCGTAATCATTATCAAACAGATTATTTACATTGCCGAAAACTGAAATGTTTTTATTAAACTGATATGAAGCCCGGGCATTGACGACGACATAGCCATCAATGGTATCCAGAAAATTTCCTTCATCACCACGAAAATACTGGTCTGAGTTGTAGACCAGATCTGTTCCAACTGTAAATTTTGCGGTGACGTGATAATCAGCACCAATTTTCAGATTATGTTCCGGCAGACCAGGAATTCGATCGCCTTCTTCGACGGCAATATCACCGTTGGCATCTGCCAGAGGGTTATTGGGGCTGCTTGATGTAAAGCTGTCATCGAAGGTTGCTTCGAGATAACTATAGTTTGTAAACCAGTCCAGTTTGTTCCAGCTACCGGAGAGCCCAAGTTCAACGCCAACTCGTTTGGTATCACCGATATTATCGAAGAACCCTTCGTTTGAGCTGATACCACCAGTACTGATGAAAATAATGTCATCATTATTAATACTGTGAAATGCCCCTACGCTCCATTCAACATTTGAATTTAATGTCCCACGAAAACCACCTTCAAAATTCTTTGTTACTACCTGATCCAGTGGTGGGTCGGCGAGAAAAGCATTGGGAAGATTACAGGGTGCGTTCGGGTCGGCACATGAGAGTTCTACGGTAGTTGGTGCACGAGCCGATTCACTATAACTGGCATAGGCACCAATATTTGGATGAAATGACCAGTTCAGACCAACGGCCGGGTTGAATCGCCCATAATCATGTTCACCATTCAGGGCACCGGGATCATCAGGATCAACCAATGGATTTTGAGGGCTGCGATCACCGATCTTGACGCTGGTATTGTTATAGCGACCAGACAGTGTCAGGGTCAAATCATCGGTGATGGAAAAGGTGTCGGTTATATAGATTGACCATGTTCGGGTATGGGTCTTGATTTGTGTGCCGTCTGCAACAGCGAATAATCCTGTACCCAAGGTACTTCTGTCTGCTTTTAAAGAGGCAGTTTCAACGATCGCTCCAAAATCGGCCAGGGCCTGATTATAAGATGCACCGACGATCAGGGAATTCTGGTGATTAAACAGATCATTCAGGAAAGATGTCTGCAAGTTGCCACCAAAGCTTTCTTGATCACGATTACTGATGTTATTAATCGCATCTAATTCTGCACCGGCAACGGTGTTGGGAATAGGATTGCCATTTTGGTCGATGACAACTTCCCCCTCGCCAGCATTACAATCTCCGCTGCCATTGGCATCATCATCGTCTTCGTCCCACTCATGCAGGAAGCCATCATCACATGGCTCAAATTCTGAACCATCTCCGTTAAATGAATCGGTGTCATTACTACGGTAAAATACATTACCAGCGAGCTGTGTCTCATCATTGAGCCAATGTGTGCCTGAGAGATTAAGTAAATACATGTTATTTTCGGTGATGTCAGGTGAGGTAAAAATAGCACTTCTGTTGATCTCCTCCAGCTCAACCGGGATAGGACCGTTGCCTACCAATTCTGTATCGCCATAATTGATCTTAAGATCCAGCGTGCTGTCAATTCCTCGCCAACTGATGGCACTGAATAAATTAAGTGCATCGGATTCAGAGGCATCACGCCAGCCATCTTCATCAAAATAACTGCCAGTAAAAAAATAAAATATTCAATTAAAAACTCTCGGAAAAACTCGAGAGTTTTTAGTTTTTAAACTAACTTTGAAGCATCAATAAAAAAATAACTATTATGGCAAAAATAACTTTAAAAGGAAATCCTGTAAAAACTGTTGGTCAATTACCAAAAGTTGGTAAAAAAGCACC
>JAIVVP010000119.1:0-5612 GCA_049189775.1 Gemmatimonadota bacterium
CTTGATTGTTGGTGCCTTTGCTGAGCGTATGAAATTTTCAGCCATGCTGATTTTCATGGCCGTTTGGGTAACCATAGTCTATGCACCCATATGTCACTGGGTCTGGGGTGGTGGTTGGCTTGGTAGTAAATTTGCCATTATTGATTTTGCTGGTGGTACGGTTGTGCATATTAATGCAGGTATCGCAGGTCTAGTCGCTTGTTTGGTTCTTGGAAAACGTAAAGGCTATCCAACAACTGCAATGCCTCCACATAACCTGACACTGACTCTGGTTGGTGCAGCAATGCTCTGGGTTGG
Source organism: Gemmatimonadota bacterium (assembly GCA_049189775.1). Classification (GTDB taxonomy): domain Bacteria; phylum Pseudomonadota; class Gammaproteobacteria; order Eutrophobiales; family Eutrophobiaceae; genus SMWN01. The sequence continues at coordinate 298 of JAIVVP010000119.1, forward strand.
TTGGTTTGGATTCAATGCTGGTAGTGAATTGGCAGCCGATGGTACTGCTGGCATGGCAATGGCCGTGACACAGATAGCAACTGCAGCCGCAGCATTGGCCTGGATGTTCGCTGAATGGATGGGTCATGGAAAGCCTAGTGCACTGGGTATCGCTTCTGGTGCTGTCGCCGGTCTGGTTGCTATTACACCAGCATGTGGAAACGTAGGACCGATGGGAGCAATGGTCATAGGCCTCGCTTCTGGTTTTATTTGTTTCAAGGCTGCAACCACGCTTAAACGTAAGTTTGGTTATGATGATTCACTGGATGTATTTGGTGTCCATGCCGTTGGTGGTATCGTTGGCGCATTATTGGCCGGTGTTTTCTCTGCTACGACTCTGGGTGTATTCTCAGGTCAGGGTTTTGCAGGCGATGTAACCAGTATCGGTGAACAGGTGTTCAACCAGTCTGTTGGTATTGGTGTAACCATTATCTACTGTGGTGTATTAAGCTTTATTATTCTTAAAGTAATTGATGCGGTGATTGGACTTCGTGTGAGTGAAGAGGATGAGGCAGAAGGTCTCGATCTCGCTTCTCACGACGAACGCGGTTACATCTTGTAATCATTCTTCTCACAATGTATCAGGAAAGGGCGCTTCGGCGCCCTTTTTTTGTGCTCCGGTCTGGTTCATGGCAATCTCATGATGCACTGATATAAAATTGTGTTAATCTCCTTCGCACACTATCTGTGCAATATATTTCAGGCATGTAAGTCGTTGAAGTTAAATTCCGGGGGAACTATCTAAATGAAATTATTAGTCGCAATCATAAAACCCTTTAAGTTGGATGATGTTAGAGATGCTTTGTCAGAGGTTGGCGTACAAGGCCTGACCGTGACTGAGGTTAAAGGTTTTGGTCGGCAAAAAGGTCACACAGAGCTTTATCGTGGTGCGGAATACGTTGTTGATTTTCTGCCCAAGACGAAAGTAGAAATAGCACTGGATGATGATCAGCTGGAAACTGCCATCGAAGCTATTATAAAGGCAGCCGGAACTGGCAAGATCGGGGATGGCAAGATTTTTGTGCAGGAACTTCAACAGGCAGTTCGTATTCGTACTGGTGAAAGAGATTCAGACGCGTTGTAAGAAAATAAAACGGGGAGAAGGGAAAAAATGTCTTTCAAGAAAGTTTTTAGTCTGATATCAGGTCTATTATTGATTTTGCCCTCATTGGCCTTCGCTGATGAAATCAATGGTTCTGATACAGCGTGGATTTTAACATCAACAGCCCTGGTTTTGTTCATGACCTTACCCGGACTGGCTTTATTTTATGGCGGTCTGGTTCGGGCGAAGAATGTTCTTTCCGTATTGATGCAGTGTTTTGCGATTGCCTGCATGGTGTCCATTCTATGGATGCTCGGTGTCTATGGTTTGGCCTTCGGCGATGGCGGATCTTTGAACCAGATTGTTGGTGGTGGCAAGATTCTGATGTCCGGTATTGGTCTGGATAGTGCCAGTGGCTCTATTCCTGAAACCGTATTCTTTATGTTCCAGTTGACCTTTGCCATTATTACTCCGGCCCTGATTGTGGGCGCTTTTGCAGAGCGAATGAAATTTTCTGCAGTACTTTTATTTAGCGGCTTCTGGTTAATTCTTGTATATGCGCCGGTATGCCACTGGGTCTGGGGTGGCGGTTGGCTGTCTGACCTCGGATTTATGGATTTTGCTGGCGGTGCGGTCGTGCATATTAATGCGGGTATTGCCGCACTTGTTGCTGCAATTGTTATTGGCAATAGAAAAGGCTTTCCGCAAACGGCTATGCCACCACATAATATGACAATCGTTGTCACAGGTGCCTCCATGCTCTGGGTGGGCTGGTTTGGTTTTAATGCCGGTAGTGCACTGACAGCAGGGAGTAGTGCGGGAATGGCAATGACGGTCACACACATCTCTGCGGCAGCGGGCTCTCTGGCATGGATGACATGCGAGTGGATTAGATATGGCAAACCCAGTGTCCTGGGTATTGTCACCGGTATGGTTGCCGGGCTGGGGACAATCACCCCGGCATCAGGTTACGTTGGGCCATTGGGCGGCCTGGCTATTGGTTTGCTTGCAGGTACGGTGTGTTATTTCGCAACCCAATATATAAAACGGGTGTTGATAATCGATGACTCTCTCGATGTGTTTCCGGTGCATGGTGTCGGTGGTATTTTAGGCACATTGCTAACAGCAGTATTTGCAGCCGAATCCATGGGTGGCCTGGGACTTGAAACCTCAATTGGTTCACAGTTTGTTACGCAAGCGATCGGTGTGGTAGCAACGGTTGTCTGGTGTGGCGTCATCACCTTTGTATTACTTAAAGCACTTGATGCTGTCATTGGTTTGAGAGTGAGCGAAGATGAGGAAACTGAAGGTCTGGATACGGTATTACATAATGAACGTGGTTACATACTCTGATCAATAATATCTTCGGGTTATAGTTAAGGGGCACATCTAATCATGTGCCCCTTAATTTTTTCTGAGAAATACAGGGCTCTACAAACGTGTAATAATATGTCTACGGATATATATCCAAACTACCCTGAAGCCTGAATTTCCAAGTAGTTTGGGTATATATTTAGTGCCCCCGATAGTCTAAAATTGGCGTTTCCAGGCAGGATAACCCGCGCATACAATCAAAGCTTCGCAGCTTAAATATAGAATAACGAAGAAAAAGGTATAAGAATTCATGGCTGAATTGGTCGATAAGGCATTATTAAAATCATTTGTCCCACCTAGCGCATTAAATGCTGAGAATTTTCAGGAGCTTGCAGGCAAGACATTTGTTGAAGATATTGCTGCAGGCAGAACACTTTTCAAGCAAGGTGATACTGATAAAAAAACAATATATTTAATCGAGGGTGAAGCTACTCTGACCACAGACAGTGGTGAAAGTAATACTGTGACTGCAGGTACTGAAGCCGGTAAACATCCTCTGGCCAATTTCCAGCCACGTCGACATACAGCCGTTGCTAAATCTGCTTGCAAAATCACTCGTGTAGACAGCGATCTGCTGGATATCCTGATGACCTGGGATCAAATGTCAGGTATCGAGGTTGATGAAATTCAGGGTGAGGATGATGAAGATGAGGGTGGGGACTGGATGACCAGGATCCTGCAATCAAAAGCATTTTTGCAGGTACCGCCAGGGAATATCCAGGCAATGTTTATGCGCATCCAGGAGCTGCCTGCCAAGGCAGGAGATGTCATTATCAAGCAAGGTGATGATGGTGATTTTTATTACATTATTAAAAGCGGGCAATGCAAAGTTACCAGAACTTCGAAAACTGGCTCTGAGTTGACGCTTGCAACGCTTAAAGATGGTGATGCCTTTGGAGAAGAGGCGTTGTTATCAGATGCCAAACGTAATGCCAATATCGTAATGGCAACAGATGGTATGTTGATGCGTTTATCAAAGGAAGATTTTAACGAATTATTGAAAGAGCCTATGCTGACCTGGGTTACCAGGGAAGAAGGTGACGAAATGGTAAAGAATGGTGCTATCTGGCTCGATGTGCGACTGGATAGTGAACATAAACATAACGGCCTTGAAGGAAGTATTAATATTCCATTGTTTATGTTGCGACTAAAGGTTGCGACACTTTCCGAAGATAAAAAATATATTCTCTACTGTGATACCAGCAGACGCAGTGCTGCTGCTGCATTTTTATTGAGTGAACGTGGTCTTGATGCTGCCTGTCTGAAGAATGGTATAATGGGCGGCGAAGGTTAAACCAAACTTTACTTCCGTCTGGGCCTGTTGGGGCTGAATGAACATACATCTAGATTCATCCATCGATAATTATGCGGTGATGGGCAACCCCGTTGCACATAGTAAATCACCTCAAATTCACGCTGCGTTTGCAGAACAAACCCAACAACATATTTTCTATCAGGCTATTCAGGTTGATGATGGAAGATTTAAGGCGGCAATAAAAGAATTTCAGGATCAGGGCGGCAAGGGCCTGAATATTACCGTGCCATTCAAGGGCGATGCATGGGAAGTTTCGGAAGATAGAAGCAACAGGGCTGAACGTGCACTGGCAGTCAATACAATCAGCTTTGATGATGCAGGTAAAATCATTGGTGACAATACAGATGGTATTGGCCTTGTTCGTGATCTGACAATTAATCAGGATATTTTAATTAATGATAAAGATATTCTGATACTTGGGGCAGGTGGTGCCGTCAGAGGGATTCTGGATCCACTATTCGATGAACATCCAGGCAAGCTTGTTATTGCTAATCGTACAGTTAGTCGAGCCGAGAAGCTTGTTGATATTTTCTCAGACCGTGGTGAAATTTCAGCTTGTGGATTCCATGATCTTGCAGGAAGCAGTTTCGATATAGTGATCAATGGTACTTCGGCCAGCTTACAGGGTGAAGTTCCTTCGCTACCTGAGGGTCTTCTCAATGATAACGCCTGTTGTTACGACATGATGTATTCATTGACCGATACACCTTTTGTTTCGTGGGCTAAGGCACATGGTGCAGCTAAAGCATCTGATGGTTTAGGTATGCTCGTTGAACAGGCTGCGGAGTCTTTCTTTATCTGGCGTGGAGTTAGACCAGAAACAGGATCGGTAATAAAATTACTTGGAAGACTGGAAAGTGAAGTGTGAAGGGTGAAAAGTGAAACGCATTCTCAGGACTTAAACTTTTCACGTTTAACCTTTCACTTTCCACTTCCTAAAGTCCATTAATTCTGTCCATCAAATCGGGCAACCATGTCACCAGCTTCGGGAACAGGATCAATAATATCAGGGTAAAAATCTGTATCATTACGAAAGGTATTATCCCGCGATAAATATCCTGAATTCGTATTTCCGGTGGTGCAACAGCCTTCAAATAAAATAATGAAAAGCCAAATGGTGGTGTCAGAAAAGATGTCTGCAGGTTGAGGCCAATTAAAACTGCTAACCAGAGTAGATCGATACCCAGAAGATTGGCAATAGGAGCGATGATTGGCACCACGATAAAACAGATTTGTAAAAAGTCCAGGAAGAAGCCCAGAACAAATATTAGTAGCATGCTGGCAAACATAAATCCCCATACACCTCCGGGGATGTTTGTCATTACTTCACGAACCAGTGTGTCTCCTCCCATACCACGAAACACCAGACCAAATGCGATGGCACCTATTAAGATCATAAATACCATACTGGTCAGACGAACGGTGAGTTCCATGGCGGCTTTCAGCCTGTCCATAGTAAGTTGTTTGTGAGCAGCAGAAAGTATCATCGCCCCCAGTGCACCGACAGCAGCCGACTCTGTAGGCGATGCGATACCGGCGAATATT
>JAIVVP010000120.1:0-5589 GCA_049189775.1 Gemmatimonadota bacterium
ACTAAAGAAAAGTACCCAAAAGAAAACTGCCCCTGATATCAAGGCCCCAAATAAAGACTTGGGGCTACCCTCGTCAGTCAGTAGTGCTTACGGGTACGCGCCTACATGACTTCCTCGACTCTGTCTCCTGATTCGTTCTACCTCCTGCATCCATGCAGTCGTGTCTTGGTTCCGCTTATTTGAACATCCCTGTTCAAATAACCTTAAAATCATTCACCTGCTCGGCACGATATAAGGGGAGTTAAAACCATCACACTATTTAGAAGGCGCCTGGTACCTAGCTTCCCGCATCCCAAAGATTGCTTTGTCAGGTTGTACTCTCTATAGTTGTACGGAAATACCGTACAACTGGTGATTATTATGGATTCCATTAGCGTAAACCGTTTTAGAGATAACTTAAAATCTTTTGTAGAACAAGTGGTTAGCAACCACGCCCCGATTAAAGTGACACGGCGAGCAGGTGATGATTTTATTGTCATGAGTGCAGATGATTGGGAGCGAGAGCAAGAAACCTTATATGTATTACAGAATGATAGTTTGATGCAGCAAATTGCTGTCTCACTTTCTAGCCACACCCAGGGAAAGGGCTATAAACCCAGCAAGGAGCAAATAGATGAGATCACTGATCTTTGAGGGTGAAGCCTGGTTTGCTTATGAGCAGCTTAGGGAGAAGGATAAAAAGCTGCATAAAGCACTTTGTAAATTATTAAAGGACATGCTCCGATCTGGTAATCTTGCATCCGGGCTTGGGAAACCGGAAGCACTTAAACACAATTTGTCAGGTCTTTGGTCAAGACGCATTTCTCAAAAAGACAGGCTCATCTATAAATTTGATGACGAGCATATTTATATATTCGCAATAGGAGGTCACTATAACTAACGTTGAACTCGGGGGCGATATCTGATTATTTGTACTATCTAGTTCCAATTACGTAATGATTTAGCCTTCTATAGTCGTGTACTTTTTCTTCGTACCTTCTTTTTGGGTATGCAAAAAGAAGGTACTCGTCATACAAGACGAAATAGAAAACTAAAAAGAATAAAGATACATAATATTGACTGGATTCCCGCATGCGCGGGAATGACGATTGTCGACTGGATACTGGTTTACCACCAGTATGACGATCGAGCTAAATAACTTCCTTCCCATTTAACATATCAATCACCTTCTCTATGCACTCTTCAATAGAGTCTTGATCTGTAGACAAAACCAGATCAGCATCCTCCGGTGCTTCATATGGAAACGAAACTCCCGGTAAAGTATCTGTCTTTACGTTTGCTTCTGCAGCATATAGCCCACTAGGATCACGTTGTTTACAGACTTCCAGTGGAGGGTTTAGATAAACAATGAAACAATTATCTTTGCCGATAATTTCCATAGCATGATCACGTGATTCCTGATCGGGGGCTACAAACGCACCACAACATATCAGACCTGAGTCGTTAAGATGTTTTGCGATGTGAACGCTACGGCGTAGGTTTTCAATACGTCCTTCTTTATCACGTGGCAAATCTTTGCTGATGCCGAGGCGCATGGCCTTGCCATCGAGTACAGTACTGACTCGTCCCATATCAAAGAGGCGACGTTCAAGGGCATGCGCCAATGTGGTTTTTCCTGCACCGGATAATCCAACAAACAGAACGGTCACTGGTTTCTGTCCATAGCGTGCAGCTCTTTCTTCCTTGGTGACATGTCCTACGGAATCGTGGTGATAGCTCTCTGAAGTTTTTGTTTTTTTGTTTTGAGCGTCGATAATCATGCCCGCACCGATGGTGACATTAGTCAGGCGGTCGATAATAATGAATGCACCTGTGCCCTGGTTTATCTCATAGCTATCAAAACAGATAGGCTGATCCAGAGTAACTTCACACTGTCCAATCTCATTTAATTGTAATGATGGAGATAACTCTTCCTCCAGGGTGTTGACATTAATCCTGTGCTTCAGCGCCGAGATATGGCCAGTGATGTTTTTGTTTGCGTGTTTGAAATCATATTGTGTACCAGGCAGCATGGCTTGTTCTGTCATCCAGATAATAGTGGCCTCAAATTTATTACCCACTGAAGGTAAATTATCGCTATGTACCAACATATCTCCACGACTGATATCTATTTCATCTTCCAGGGTCAGCGTGATCGCCATCGGTGTGAAGGCCTGTTCAAGTTCCTCATCATAAGTAACGATGGATTTAATCTTGCTGGTTTTGCCGGAAGGTAGTGCAGTGACATCATCGCCTTTATGAACAATACCGGAGGCCAATGTGCCACAGAAGCCACGAAAGTTAAGATTGGGTCGGTTGACATATTGCACGGGGAAACGCATATCCTCGTAATTACGATCCGCAGCAATCTCTACATATTCCAGAATATGCATCAATGTATCTCCATCGTACCAGGGAGTTTTGTCACTGATGTTAACCACGTTATCGCCATTCAATGCAGACAAGGGAATAAACTTTACATCACCCTGATCCAGGTCTTTAGCGAAGTCGAGGTAATCCTGCTTGATGTTGTCAAACACCTCTTTGCTGAAATCCACCATGTCCATTTTATTAATGGCAACGATGACATGCTTGATACCCAGTAGAGAAGTAATAAAACTATGACGTTTGGTTTGAACCTGTACCCCATGTCGCGCATCAATCAAAATGATGGCCAGATCACAGTTCGAAGCGCCTGTTGCCATGTTGCGCGTATATTGTTCGTGCCCGGGGGTATCGGCAATAATAAATTTACGTTTGGCCGTAGAGAAATACCGGTAAGCAACATCGATAGTAATACCTTGTTCTCTTTCGGCCTGCAGGCCATCGACCAGCAGGGCCAGATCAAATTCGCCTTCGGTAGTTCCTGACTTAATGCTGTCAGCCTTGATTGCTTCAAGCTGATCTTCATAGATCATTTTTGAATCATGCAGCAGGCGACCAATCAGGGTGCTTTTGCCATCATCAACGCTGCCGCAAGTGAGCAGTTTTAATAGCTCTTTTCGCTCGTGCTGTGCGAGATAGGCATCAATGTCTGTGCTGATTAAATCGGATTGATGTGACATGTATAAATGACCAGATAAATTAGTAAGTGAATATTCTTAAATGAACATTCCTAGAAGTAACCTTCGCGTTTTTTCTTTTCCATGGAGCCTGATTGATCGCTGTCGATCAGACGTCCCTGACGCTCTGAGGTAGTAGTGAGTAACATCTCCTGTATGATCTCAGGCAATGTGGTGGCCTCTGATTCCACTGCCCCCGTGAGCGGATAACAACCGAGTGTTCTAAACCGTACGGTTTTCATCTCTGGTTCCTGACCCTCTGCCAAAGGCATGCGGTCATCATCTACCAGAATGTCTATACCTTCATAGTTAATGACAGGTCTTGATTTGGCGTAATACAAGGGCACAATCTCGATCTTGTTCAGATGGATGTACTGCCAGATGTCCAGCTCTGTCCAGTTGGAAAGTGGGAAGACACGAATACTTTCCCCCTTGTTAATCTTGCCATTGTATAAATTCCATAATTCCGGTCGTTGGTTCTTTGGATCCCAACGATGGTTCTTGTCTCTGAATGAATATACGCGTTCCTTGGCCCTGGATTTTTCTTCGTCGCGACGGGCACCACCAAAGGCGGCATCGAATTGATGTTTGTTGAGTGCCTGTTTCAGGCCCTCGGTTTTCATGATGTCAGTGTGTTTTTGGCTACCATGCGTAAAAGGTCCGACGCCCGCATCAACGCCCTCCTGGTTAATGTGAACGATCAGATCCAGACCAAGTTTTTCCATTTGCTGATCGCGGAATTCGATCATTTCACGAAATTTCCAGGTGGTGTCTACATGCATCAGGGGGAAGGGTAATTTCCCGGGATAAAAGGCCTTCAGGGCAAGATGCAGCATGACAGTCGAGTCCTTACCGATCGAATAAAGCATGACCGGTTTATCAAACTCAGCGGCAACTTCACGAATGATGTAAATGCTTTCTGCTTCGAGCTGTTTGAGATGTGTTAAGTTGTAATCTGTCATTCCAATAAGGTGTCTTGTGTTACTTTCTGCCAAGCCCAGTTTAAAAAGCCACCTAGCTAAAAGGTCGCAAAGTATAGTGCAACTGCTGTAGTAACCCAAGCGCCACTGGCCTGATTATCAATAGATAAAAAGAATTAGGTTATTCATTTTTCTTACATGTATTGACAAGATTTTGGAGCGTATTTAATAAGAGAGCTATGCAGAGAATTACTGAACCTGAACTCATGAATGATGAAGCACAGGCCCTGGCCTATGCTCAGGCCGATTTTGATGAGCCTCATGATATGTTTATTCAGGTATTCAAAGATACATACTCAGAAGCAAAAGTAAGTGGTCACATACTTGATCTGGGGTGCGGGCCTGCGGATATAAGCATTCGTTTTGCCCGGGCATATCCAGATTGTGAGATTGATGGCCTTGATGGTGCGCCTCGAATGTTGGCACAGGGGAGAGTGGCCGTTCAAAAAGCACAGTTGCAAGACAGGATTCATCTATTAGAAGGCATGTTGCCCGGGGCAGATTTACCTCGTAAGAACTATGATGTGATTATTAGTAATAGTTTATTACATCATCTGCACGTCCCGGATGTTTTGTGGGAGAGCATTAAGCAATTTGGTTTTCCCGGCACTCGAATATTCATCATGGACTTGATGCGGCCTGAGACTAAGGAAGTTGCCAGGGAATTTGTAGATTTATATGCAAGAGATGAACCGCAGGTTTTGCGGGAGGACTTCTATCATTCTCTTTGCGCTGCATTCTTACCCGAAGAAATTCAATCACAATTAGATATTGCTGGATTGGCGCAGCTAGACGTCAAGGTTGTTTCAGATCGTCATGTTGCTGTATCCGGACTAGTATAAACAAAAGCACTATAATAGTGCGTTAGGCGCAATATACGCACAATAATAGTGCGTTAGTTGTTAGGAAAGTATACTTTTTGTCCCGCTATTAGCTCCTTATTGATGATTAGCTAGTTGCAGGGTCTGCAAATGATCGAAAACTGTGCAAAATTGTTAACTTGTTGATAATTATAATTAAATATCTCTATTTTAAGGCTGAAATTGACATCTATACAGCAAGATCCTGTCAATTTTACCAAGTAAAAAGAATTAAAGTTGCATGTTTAATTATTGGCATGTTAAATGCACCCTTTCAGATTCTAATAATAATATTCATCGCTCTGGCTGCAGCCTAGGTAGCAGAGTGATCGCAACCGCTTTCAAAAGCTAATCAGTCACGACATTGACGAGGAGAAAATAATGTCTAAAGAAAATGTGATGAAGCTCATCAAAGACCATGAGGTTAAGTTTGTTGACCTGCGTTTTACCGATACAAAAGGTAAGGAACAGCATGTCACCATCCCCGCTTCTGTTGTGGATGATGCTTTTTTTAACGATGGCAAGATGTTTGACGGGTCATCGATTTCCGGTTGGAAGGGTATCAACGAGTCTGACATGGTATTGATGCCTGAGGCAGACACGGCAGTTCTTGATCCTTTCTATGATGATGCAACAGTCAACATCCGTTGCGATGTTCTGGAACCAACAACGATGCAAGGTTACGAACGTGATCCACGTTCTCTGGCC
>JAIVVP010000121.1:0-5586 GCA_049189775.1 Gemmatimonadota bacterium
GGAATCAGAATTGAATGCACAGGTTCTGGCTAAATTATTCAGGGATTTCTCACTGAACCGGGACAGTTTGTTGAAGATGGCCAATACCTCCCGATCACTATCCAGACCAGCGGCGACAGATCATGTTGCAGATCTGTGCATGGAGGTGGCTTATGCCTGAACACAGGAATTGTGCCATGGGTGAGAATGCAATGGGCCGGGTAAACCGTATTCACTTTGTCGGTATCGGTGGCGCAGGCATGAGTGGCATTGCTGAGGTATTACATAACCTGGGTTATCAGATATCCGGATCTGATCAGCGGCAAAGTCGTGTGACCAAACATTTGTCTTCACTGGGTATCAATATTGAAATTGGTCATGATCCTGCACAGGTAGACGGCTGTGATGTAGTGGTTATTTCCAGTGCTATTGCTGATGATAATCCCGAGTTGCTTGAAGCACGTGCGAAAAGAATACCGGTGATACCACGTGCAGAAATGCTGGCTGAATTGATGCGGTTTCAACAGGGGATCGCTGTCGCAGGGACACATGGCAAGACAACAACAACGAGTCTGGTTGCCAGTATTCTTGCCGAAGGTGGGCTTGATCCAACTTATGTGATTGGCGGCTTGCTGAACAGCTCTGGCTCACACGCTCGCCTGGGAGCAGGAAAATATATGGTTGCTGAGGCGGATGAAAGTGATGCCTCATTTTTACATCTACAGCCGACGATTGCGATCCTGACCAATGTTGATGCTGACCATCTTGAAACCTATGGCGGTGATATAGGTTGTCTGCAAGACAATTTTATTGAGTTTCTTCATCACCTGCCTTTCCATGGCCTGGCGGTTATCTGCCTGGATGATGAAGGTGTCAGAAAAATTATGGGGAATATTCTGAAGCCTTTTAAAACCTATGGCTTCGATGCAGATGCAGATTACTTTGCACATGATGTTCATCATGAAGGGCAGCAAAGTTGTTTTCAGGTTTCGCGTGCAGATAAAAAAGATTGGCTGCAGGTGAAATTAAACCTGCCGGGTAAACACAATATTTTAAATGCACTGGCGGCAATTGCTGTGGCACATGAAGTGGGTGTTGCCGATGAATCAATTATTACTGCACTTGCTGAATTCCAGGGTATCAGCAGACGCTGTCAGGTCATGGGTGAATTAAATATTCAGGACAAAAAAGTTCTGCTTATCGATGATTATGCACATCACCCTCGTGAAATAAATGCAACATTAGAGGCTGTTCGTCAGGGATGGCCTGATAAACGTATTGTCGTTATTTTCCAGCCACATCGTTATACAAGAACCAGAGATCTGTTTGAAGATTTTTGCCAGGTACTTTCAGAAACTGACAAGCTGCTATTACTGGATATATACAGCGCAGGCGAGGCCCCTGTTGCTGGTGCTGATGGTCGATCACTGTGCCGGGCAATTCGTCAGAGAGGACAGGTTGATCCCATTTTCGTTGAGCAACACGAAGAAATACCACGATTACTGGAAAATCTTGTTGAAGAAAATGATTTGTTACTGGTGTTAGGTGCAGGAAATGTTGGTGCGGTATCTGCAAATTTGCAACAGCAATATGGATAAGTGAAGTAATTGAGAGAACATTTGAGAAAGCATTTGAGAAAACAAGGTGCCAGGTGAAATAAAACAATTTTATGAAGCATCAAATTTGTCTGCAATATTGGCACTTGATGTCACTGAACTTATGAATAAAGAGTATTCGAAAAAAAGTGGTCAGCAGGATATCGAAGTACGCGGTGTCATGAAGCTGAATGAGCCTATGGAAAAACATACTTCCTGGAGAACAGGTGGCCAGGCCGAGCGTTACTTTAAACCGGCTGATGTTGATGATCTCTGTTCTTTTCTGCAGCAGATGCCCGAAGATGAACCTCTTTTCTGGCTTGGCCTGGGTAGCAACCTCCTGGTGCGCGACGGCGGATTGCAAGGAACAGTCATCGCACTCTCAGGAGTATTGAATGATTTACATGTTTACGATGATACCAGTATGCATGTTGGTGCCGGGGTTGCCTGTGCGAAGGTTGCACGAATGAGTGTAAAGGCCGGCCTGGCTGGTGGGGAATTCCTGGCGGGTATTCCCGGAACCATGGGTGGTGCCCTGGCGATGAATGCAGGAGCATTTGGCGGAGAAACCTGGAACATAGTTCGCAGTGTTGAAACAGTCAACAGACAGGGGCAGCGAATTAAAAGAGCCGCATCAGAATTTGAGACAGCTTATCGGTATGTGGATTTGCCTGAGGATGAGTGGTTTATTTCTGCAGAGTTATTACTTTCTGGTGATGAAGATAAGAAAGGCTCGGAACGGATACAGACATTATTAAATAAGCGGGCAGAAAGCCAGCCGACAGGCAAGGCAAGTTGTGGTTCTGTATTTCGCAACCCTGAGGGTGACTATGCGGCGAGATTAATAGAAGTCAGTGGGCTTAAAGGTCAATCAATCGGTAACGCTGTAGTCTCGGAAAAACATGCAAATTTTATCATTAACTCAGGAAGTGCAACTGCCGGGGATATTGAGTCTTTGATATTAATGATTCAGAAAAAAGTGAAGCTTGATCATGGAGTTGATCTTGTCCCTGAAGTCAGAATTGTTGGTGAAGACAAAAAGGTATGACGAGTGTTGAAAAGACAATGCAATTTGGAAAGGTGGCCGTAATGATGGGTGGCTCATCTGCTGAACGGGAAATTTCCCTGCAGAGTGGGCAGGCAGTTTTTGAAGCTCTGCAAAGGCAAAAGGTTGATGCACACATTGTTGACCCTCGAGAAGATTTGATGATGCAACTGGCAACAGGAAATTTTGATCGTGTGTTTATCGCTTTACATGGACGGGGAGGTGAAGATGGTTTGATGCAGGGTTTACTGGATACTCTGGAAATACCTTACACAGGTAGTGGTGTGCTTGGTTCTTCTCTGGCGATGGATAAGTGCAGGAGTAAGCGAATCTGGCAAAGCCATGAAATACCTACGCCAGCGTTTGTTGAATTAAATGAGCATTCTGACTGGCAAGCTGTTGTTGAATATCTGGGCCTGCCGTTGATTGTTAAACCTGTCAGGGAAGGTTCGAGTTATGGTGCCAGCAAGGTCAAGGAATCAGGTGAAATGGAAAGTGCCTGGCGACAGGCACGTGAATATGATGCAAGGGTGATGGCTGAGTCATGGATTACAGGAAACGAGTATACCGTTCCAATCCTGGGTGATGAAATCTTACCCATGATCAGACTGGAAACTCCGAGAGAATTTTATGATTACGAAGCTAAATATATTGCTGATACAACACAATACCATTGCCCCTGTGGACTTGATGCTGATGTTGAAAATGAATTAGGCAAGTTGGCATTTGCAGCTTTTAAAGCACTGGATGCCAGCGGTTGGGGACGTGTTGATTTTATGCTGGATACTGAAGGTAATCCATGGCTAATAGAAGTGAATACGATCCCGGGGATGACCAGTCATAGCCTGGTGCCCATGTCTGCAAAGCAGGCGGGCATGAGTTTTGATGATTTAACGTTAAAAATACTGGCGGCCAGTTTGTGAGATTGATGAGAAATTATTTATGCAAGCGATACTGACAATGGATGGAAATACAGACGGCGATTTTGATAAGCAAAATCGTTCTGATCACAGCAACAATCTGGTTGGTGGATTGATGGCTGTGTTGGTGGTCACTGTGATTGTTACAGGTTTTGTATGGATGATGAAACCGGCAACACTTCCAATCAGGCAGGTTCATATAGAAGGGGAATTTCTGCGGCTTGATACCTTGCGTTTGCAGGAGTTGGTCACTGACAAGGTAAGAGGTGGATTTTTTAATATAGATGTCGCGGCGATACGAAACGTATTGATAGCATTGCCCTGGGTGAATGATGTGTCAGTGCATAGAGTCTGGCCGGATGGTTTAAGGGTTATCGTCAACGAACAAACAGCTGTTGTCAGGTGGAATGGAACCGGTCTGTTGAATGATCAGGGCCATTATTTCTCACCAGAGAAGGATTCTTTTCCCAGGGGTTTACCGTTGCTTGAAGGGCCTGAAGAATCACGGGAATTATTGCTGGAACGATTTAAATTGTTAAAACAAACTTATGGTTTACCTGTGGTGCATTTACACATGAATCAACGACGTGCATGGAAATTCGAGTTGCAGAACGGGCTCAGCGTCGTGCTCGGCAGAAGAGATTTTGACAACCGAATCGAACGGTTTGTGAATGTTGTTATAAATAATCTGGGTGAAAAATCATCTCGAGCCAGGGAGGTTGATATGCGTTATACCAATGGTTTTGCTGTTCGTTGGAAGCGATCTGCCACTGAACATATTAACAGCGGAGTTAAATAATAATGACGAAAAAGATGGATAAGAATCTTATCGTTGGTCTGGATATCGGGACCTCAAAAGTGGTCGCGATTGTTGGTGAAATTACCAATGATGAGATCGAGATTATTGGTCTGGGCTCGAGCCGATCTCGTGGTCTGAAGAAAGGGGTTGTCGTTAACATCGAATCCACGGTGCATTCTATTCAGCGTGCCATAGAAGAGGCCGAATTGATGGCAGGATGTGAAATACATTCTGTATTCGCAGGTATCGCAGGGAGTCATATCCGCAGTCTTAATTCTCACGGAATCGTTGCAATTCGGGACCATGAAGTGGCGATAGGTGATGTTGATCGTGTGATTGATGCCGCACGCGCTGTCGCCATCCCTGCGGATCAGAAAATCTTGCATATCCTGCCGCAGGAGTTTGTGATTGATCATCAGGAGGGTGTCAAGGAGCCGATTGGTATGTCCGGGGTCAGGCTGGAAGCAAAAGTCCATATAGTGACCGGGGCAGTCAGTGCGGCACAAAACATCATCAAGTGTGTACGACGTTGTGGGCTTGAAGTTGATGATGTGATTCTTGAACAGCTTGCTTCAAGTTATGCAGTATTAACGGAAGACGAAAAAGAACTGGGTATTTGCCTGGTTGATATTGGCGGCGGCACAACGGATATCGCTGTATTCACTGATGGTGCGATACACCATACAGCAGTAATTCCTATTGCCGGGGATCAAGTGACAAATGATATTGCCGTTGCATTACGGACACCGACGCAACATGCCGAAGATATCAAGGTGCAATATGCCTGTGCCTTGACGCAATTGGCAAATGCTGAAGAAACGATTGATGTTCCCAGTGTCGGAGAACGGCCCTCGCGTCGATTGGCCAGACAGACATTGGCCGAAGTTGTTGAGCCACGGTATGAGGAATTATTTACCCTGGTTCAGGCAGAACTTCGGAGAAGTGGTTTCGAAGATTTGATTGCTGCCGGTGTGGTACTTACCGGTGGCAGCTCAAAGATGGAAGGTGTCGTTGAACTTGCGGAAGAAATATTTCACATGCCGGTGAGATTAGGAATGCCGCAACATGTTTCAGGATTGGTCGACGTAGTGAAGAACCCGATTTACTCAACCGGTGTCGGCTTATTGTTATTTGGGCGTAAACAGATGCAAGAAGGTTTTTCACCATTAAGGGCGAATGGAGGTCTTTGGGAAAGAATGAAGAGCTGGTTTCAAGGTAATTTTTAGCAGGGGATTTTGTGCAGGTAAT
>JAIVVP010000122.1:0-5571 GCA_049189775.1 Gemmatimonadota bacterium
GATTTGAGTTATCTCACAGAGCAAATTCGCAGTGATTTATTTCGGCAAATTCAGGTAGCCATTCGAGCCAGACTGCTTGAAGATGTGCGTTCACTGGAGTTGTATGGCGAATATTCCAGGCGCATAGATAAAAATTTCAACAAACTCCGAAGTGGTGCTATATCACGGGAAGAAGACGCGGCTATTCAGGAGGTTCACGTCTCCTATCGGGAAATCCAGAAAGATATGAATGCGATTTTTGCTGATCCCTATGCAATCAGCCTGCAAGTTCGTATGAAAATTCTTGATCCACGTTTTGCAGAACGAATGATAGGTCGGTTTGAAGGAAAATATAAGAAACTGAAATATATGCTGGCGGAAGAACATTATGAACTGCATCAGAACCTGGAGATATGGTCGAAATACGCGCCTGTCGTTATTACCATACCTTTATTACTGGCATTCTTGTTGGTCATTTATGCGAGATCAACATTCCGCAAGGAGTTTCTCAAACCTATTTCTGAAATTATTATAGGTGCCCGACGTATTCGTGTTGGACATCTTGAGACCAAAATGCCAGAGCAAGGAGTGGAAGAGGTTAAAGATTTGGCAGGTGCCATCAATAAAATGGCCAATGACCTGCAAAGCAGTCAGGCTGCCCTGATAGAAAGTGAAAAACAGGCCGCACTTGGTTCATTAGTGCCGGTTATTGCTCACAATATTCGTAATCCTTTAGCCAGTATTCGGGCAACAGCACAATTACTGGATGATCCTGAAGATAAGGAAGATCTGGCAGAGAGTAAAGAAGCCATCATTGAGACGACAGACAGGTTAAGTCGTTGGGTGAATGCGTTGGTCTCATACCTGCATCCGTTAAAACCAAATTACAGGCTCGTTTTAGCAAGTGAAATGCTTAATGCTGCGATTGATTTATTGAAACCAAAAATAGCAGACAAACAAATAAAGCTGGACAAGACAGGGTGGGAGAATGATTTAAGACTGAATGCTGATCCGAATTTGATGGAACAGGCAATTTACGCACTGATGGCAAACGCGATTGATGCCTCTCCGAAGATGTCTACATTAACAATTTCTATGCATAGAAAAGATGCCGAACTTGAATTGTCAATTCAGGATCAGGGAACAGGACTACCGTTTGAGCCAAAACCCAACCATTTAACACCGGGCCCAAGTACAAAAAGTTTTGGTACTGGATTAGGTATTCCTATTGCTTTTAAAATTTGCCAGAAACATGGTTGGAAACTTCGGTTTGACTCTGTTGAGAAAGATGCAGAGCAAACAGGTACAACCGTAACAATTACAGCACCAATCAGGGTGATTGAAGAGAATGATGAAGATGAATGAAACTGAACCAACAATAGCTGCAATGGAAGTACCTACATTAGAGAAACAGGTGCTAATCGTAGAAGATGAGATTGTATTTGCAAAGGCAGTTAAAAAACAGTTGCAAAGGGCTGGCTATAAAAGCGAAATAGCCGGGGACCTGAGCACAGCAAGAGAAAAGTTTGAGTCACAGTCCCCGGATCTGGTTTTACTTGATATGCGTCTGCCCGATGGCTCAGGTCTGGATTTTCTCGAAGCCATCAAAAATGAAAATGACTCGAATACGGCCGTTCTGGTGATGTCTGCCTATGGCGAACTTGAAGACGCCGTTTCTGCTATGAAGCTGGGCGCATCAGATTACCTGAAAAAGCCAGTGGATCTGGATGAGTTATTAATCAATGTTGAAAAAGTACTGGATAAAAATGAACTTGAAACAAAACTGACTTATTCAAGTAAACGTGAGCGTAATGCATCTGAAACAGTTAAATTTATGGGTGAGTGTCCAGCGATAATCTCGGTTAAACAACAAATAGAACAAATAGCTCGCCTGACACATGCATCAAATACGGTGCCCCCGACTGTCTTGATTCTTGGTGAGACAGGCACGGGTAAAGATGTTGTTGCAAGATTATTACATGCGAGTGCAGCACTCAGTGATAAACCTTTTGTACAAATAGATTGTGCATCATTACCAAAAGATTTAATCGAGGCGGAGTTGTTTGGTCATGAAAAAGGTGCATTTACAAATGCCCATGCAGCACGGACCGGACTTATAGAAGCTGCTGAAGATGGTGCCCTGTTTATGGATGAAATCGGGGAGTTACCACTGGATTTACAATCCAAGTTGCTGGCGGTATTGGAAAGAAGATTGATGCGCCGTGTTGGTACAACCAAGGAATTGCCTGTTCGTGCATGGTTCATTGCTGCAACCAACAGGGATATTGAAGTTCTCGTTAAAAATGGAGAGTTCAGATCAGATTTATATTATCGGCTGAATGTCTTAAGTATAGAAATGCCACCATTAAGAACACGCGGTAATGATATTATTATCCTGGCAAGATATTTTTCTGAACAAACCGCCCGACGCTATGGCTTTGAAAATGTAAGTCTGAGTGATGAAGCGGTACAAACACTAATGGAATACTCATGGCCAGGTAATGTGCGTGAGATGAAACATTTAATAGAGAGGGCTGTTTTGTTAAATAGTGGTGGGGAGCTATCTTCAGGGGCCCTGGGTCTGACAAATCGAATGGTGTCGGGTAGTACGGGGCAATCACAGGCGGGGGACTCAAATATCGAGGATATGACCCTGGAATCAGCAGAATACACACTGATTACTCAGGCCCTGGATAAAGCCAATGGCAATGTTTCCAGGGCAGCCAGAGAACTTGATATCACACGAATGGCACTAAGATACAGGATGAAAAAATACAATTTATAGTTATCTTGTCTATTATTGAACGTTGTCAAAGATGAATAACAAATGCTAGAGGAGAATCTAAATGGCAAAAATTAATATGAAAACAGATTTAAATGTTGCGCCTGATGATGTCTGGAAATTGATTGGCGGTTTTAATACATTACCCGATTGGCATCCAGCAATTGAAAAGAGCGAACTGGAAGAAGAGGGCAGTATGCGTCGTCTGAGTCTGGCTGGTGGAGGTACGATTGTAGAAAAACTGGTAAAGCTTGATGACAAGGAACGCGTATATACATATTCAATTATTGATAGTCCATTACCCGTCAAAAATTATGAGGCAACAATCCGTGTAAAAGATGATGGTGAAGGCAATACTACGGTAGAGTGGTCCAGTGAATTTGAGGCTGAAGGTACGGCGGAAAATGAAGCTATGGATGTTATTGCCGGCATATACCAGGCTGGTTTTGATAATCTGAAAAAAATGTTCGGTGGCTAGTCTTGATTGTCAGGGACTTCTTGATTTAGAAGTCCCTGATCTTTATTTCCAATGAAGTTTTATTAATGTAATTTCATTCTTGGTTTGGCCTTGCGCGTAAAAACATTAGCCAGTGTAGTCAAACCCATTCTGATAGGACCATGCAATGCCATCTGGTGCATCTTGTATAGCGATATATAAACCAGACGCGCGATAATCCCTTCAATCATCACAGAGCCTGATAATTTAGAAAGATTGCCCATTAAATTACCCACGGTCGTATAACTACTGATATTTACTAAAGAGCCATAATCAACATACTTGTATTCTGGTAGGGAAACATCTCCTTTTATACGTTTTCGCATGGTCTTGACCAGCATGGTGGACTGTTGATTTGCTGCCTGTGCCCTGGGAGGGACAGTTTCACTTGCACCTTCGGGATCTGAATTAGTTATCAGGGGGCAAGCAGCACAATCACCAAAAGCGAAAATATTTTCATCCAGTGTTGTTTGTAATGTCTGTTTTACTACAAGTTGATTAATATGGTTTGTTTCAAGCCCATCAATATTCTTGAGAAAATCAGGTGCCTTGATGCCGGCAGCCCATACCTTGATTTCTGCGGGAATAAATTTACCATTTTCAGTTTTAAATCCATCGGCGGTGGCTTCAGTGATCCGTGTATTTGTGCATGTTTCAACATTAAGTCCTTCAAGTGCTTTACGTGCTTTTTCGGACAGTTTAGGTGGCAGGGCAGGAAGGATACGATCAGATGCCTCGACAATTGTAATTTTAACATCGGTATCAGGCTTAACCTGATCCAGGCCAAATTCAGCCAGTTGATTAGCAGATTCGTGCAATTCTGCAGATAATTCAACACCCGTAGCACCGGCACCTGCAATAGCGATATGTAATTGTCCCTCGCGCTGGGGTTCTTTCTGCGCATGGGCGGTATAAAAACTTCTGAACAGATACTGGTGGAAGTGATCGGCTTCCTTTCGCGTATCCAGAAACATGCAATGTTCTCGAATACCCGGGATACCAAAATCATTGGTGGTACTACCAACGGCAATTATCAATGTATCGTAATGAAAGACCCTACGTGGAATATATTCATTGCCATCGTCATCCAGGGTCGGGGCCAGGCTGACTTCCTGTTTTTTACGATCCAGTCGATCCATTCTTCCCAGGCGGAATCGGAAATGATGCCAGTGGCCCTGTCCGAGATAGCCTACTTCATCTTCGTAGGAGTTGAGTGAGCCTGCAGCAACTTCGTGTAACAAGGGTTTCCACAAATGTGTCAAAGTACAATCGATTAGGGTGATTGCTGCCTTTTTCTTTTTACCCAGTTTATTTCCGAGTTTAGTTGCCAGCTCCAGTCCACCTGCACCGCCGCCGACGATAACAATATGGTGAAGATCTTTATCTGCGCTCATTTAGGGATAATTCCTGTATATTTCCGAATAGTTCCAAAGGGGCGATATAATAGCGTTTATTAAGAGATAGATATAACGAATAGATCAAATAACAGGGTAAAAATGAAAATGGATGAGAAAATACAAATAGAACTGGAAGCCGCTGCTTTCAGGCATCTCGTGGGATTTCTGCAGGAAAAAACAGAGGTGCAGAATATCGATTTAATGAATCTGGCCGGTTTTTGTAGAAATTGCCTGTCTAAATGGTATCTGGCGGCTGCAGAAGAGCGGGGGATTGAACTGAATTACGAGCAGGCTCGAAATATAATCTACGGCATGCCATATACAGAGTGGAAAGATAAATATCAGAAAGAAGCCACCCAGGAACAACTGGATAAATTTGCTGAGAGTCATGAATGAGTAATAGTCACTAGTGTCTGGGAGTGAGAAGTCTGCCCCTTGGACGTATCTTCTAGAGTAATTTCCGGTTCAGGTGGATAGTCAGTAACAAAGTTATTTTATATATATTGTTTTGTTATCAATGCCTTTTCTATATTTGATAGTTTGGGATATTAGTAACGGGATTTGCTCTGCAATATCAAGTCTATAGTGAAGAGGATCCCAGTAGTTACTATCTTTAGTCGTAATGTCAGAATAGAACATAAAATCAACTAAATGGATATTTTCAAAATTACTGGATAATATTGAAATTTCATTCTTGCATTGTTCCAAGCGTTCATACTGACCATAAATATTCTTGTAATGGTATGGTACAAAAAGGATAATTTTTATTGTGTCATTATCCAGGGATCGCAGAATATCACCCATCAAATTATGAATTGGAAACGTGTATTTTGTCTCGTTATTTGTTACAGGCGTATTTTTAGATGCCATGTATTTTTTTATAAACTCTTTTTTCTTGTCAGAGTTACCATATAAAT
>JAIVVP010000123.1:0-5522 GCA_049189775.1 Gemmatimonadota bacterium
AAGGTTTAATTGATAGTTCTCCCCATTCCTGGCCTTGTAATTCAGGCTGACACTCTGGGATTTGATGGTAATACCACGTTCACGTTCCAGATCCATAGAATCCAGCACCTGATTGGCCATTTCTCGTTCGCTCAGCGCACCACAATGCTGTATAAATCGATCGGCCAATGTGGATTTGCCATGATCTATGTGTGCAATGATTGAGAAATTGCGAATATTCTGCATTTAGTTGAATGCCTGATTGATGGAAGCTTGATAAATCGTCGGATTTTCCATACCCAAATGGGCATAGCAATCCTTATCAATGCTAAAGGCGGGCGATTCTAGCTTATATGAGGGCCTATATACAGCTATCAATGGCAAGGAATGAAGTAGATTGAAATGCCCTTTGGACAGAAGAAATATATCATTCAGACCCCAAAATTCTGAGCAGTCGTTTTTTGTTTAATTTGTAGCGACATACCTCTGTATCATTGACGAACAGCACAGGAACCAGATCGTCAAACCGCCTGGCCAAATCCGGGTCTTTATCAATATCAACCATTGTTATTGACCCTGTTTGGGCCAGATCCATAGTCTCCAGCTCATCTTTCATCACATCACACAAGTGGCATCCCTGCCGGCTATAAATAATAAATTCCAATTTCTGTACAGCTTACGTCATTGATCAGGAGTCATCTTCCAGTCTTAAGGCAAGGAAAACAGGCCCGCCCCTACGCTGAATCAGGATAGGGACTGACTTATCCCTGGGTAATTGATTAACCAGCTCGTCAAAATGCTTCGCATTTTTTATCTTGACGTTATTGATCAGAAGCATAACGTCACCATTTCGTACACCTGCTTTATAGGCAGGACCTGGTGAGACATGGCTGATAATCACACCATGATCTTTAAGTTCAAGTTGTTTACGTTGTTCTTCTGATAAATCTTCAACGACTACATGCAATGGATTTTGTGTTTTATTTCCATTCTTATCAGACGAGGCCAATCTGGTGTTTTCATCAACAGGCAATTCAGCAATCTTTACCTTGAGGTTGACCGGTTTTCCATGTCGAATGACCCTGGCAGATACAGTTTTACCTACTTTTGTACTTCCCACCATTGGCGGCAGATCGGACGAGACATCTATTTTATCTCCATTAAAACTGACAATAACATCGCCAACCATAAAACCAGCTCTTTCAGCAGGACTGTCATTCAAAACTTTTGCCACAAGTGCACCATGTGGTTGTTTCATGCCAAAGGACTCAGCCAGTTCCCTGGTCACATCCTGTATCAACACACCTAACCAGCCGCGTGAAACACGCCCCTGTTCTCTTAACTGTTTATAAATATCCTTGACAACTTTAATAGGTATCGCAAAAGACATCCCCATATAACCACCTGTACGGCTGTAAATCTGGGAATTAACACCTATGACTTCACCTTGCAGGTTAAATAATGGACCACCGGAATTTCCGGGATTGATGGCAACATCGGTTTGAATAAATGGCACATAGTTTTCGTTCGGCAAACTTCGACCCATGGCACTGATAATGCCCTGTGTAACAGAATGTTCAAAACCAAATGGTGAACCAATAGCCAATACCCATTCACCCACTTTTAACTTTGAAGAATCTCCCATCTTCAGTGTTGGTAAACTTCTAGCATCGATCTTTAATACAGCAATATCACTGCGTTCATCAGTACCAATAATCTCGGCAACGAACTCTCTTCGATCGTTAAGGCGTACGATAATTTCGTCTGCATCTTGCACAACATGGTTATTGGTAATGATATAACCATCATCTGACATGATAAAACCGGATCCGAGTGAGGTTCTTTGCTGATTAGGCATCATGCCTTCAGGGACTTCTCCGAAGAACTTGTTAAAGAAATCATAGAATGGACTGTCTTTCGGGATATCAGGCATGTTGTGTCCCTGAATCTCACCCACCCCGTTGCCTTTTTTCAGAGTGGTACTGATATTAACAACCGCAGGAGAATTCTTTTCCACTAACGGGACAAAATCCGGTAAGGAACGCGCCTGCGATGTTTGCACAGATAAAACAAGGCAGATAAAAACAAGACTCAAAACTCTTTTAGACAATAGCATTCTGTAGTTCATCGATACTCCATAAAAATAAGATTTTTTAGATAATATGGTATTGCTATCAAATAGAAAACAATAAAGATTCGCGGATAAATTATTTGTTTGAGACGACAGACCTGGCAAATAATTTGACTGTATCCTGGGGAACTTCACCAATTGCAGTAATGAGATAACTGTCAGTCATTGTTGAAAAGGTATTGATGCCTCCCCTGCTAGAAGGCCCAGTGACAACATTTGCAGGCTTATCAAGCTTTTCAACGAACACCGAGACCATTGCCAAACCATCTGAATACATCAGATGTTCAACCGGCATCTGGCTTTCGTCAACATTTTGTTTTTCCTGATCACTCATGACAAAACCATCAGGCATCCAGGTCGCCTTCCATGAGACGCCTCCTTTATGTATTGGAAAATCTTCTGAGGAATTATCATGCCAGGTGTAACCTACACCTGATATTTCAGGCTTTAACCATTCATCAGGGATTTCTTCAAGAATTTGTAATTTTGCAAAAAAGAATTGTTCGAGTGCAACACCTTGCTTGTTTTTTAACTCGGATTTAAGCAATAACTTTGATTCCAGATCAATCCATAGCTGATAGCCATAACGATAATTGTCCCTGGGCAATATATCTACTACCCATGCAGGTCGGTTAGCAACACGATCCTGTCCGGCAATTGAAAAAGTATAATATTCTGAAACCTTGTTTATTTGTTCAGGCAACTGACTGATTTTGAATTGTCCTGGAGCGCTTTTTTCCACCATGACCGATTCATCATCGGGCAAAATACAAGTCACAGAATTTTTATCACGGATGACCTCACGAGCAAAACCCGTCAATGAAACGATCCTTTCCTGTATGCCATTTTCATCGACTCTATGGATAATACGCATGGTATCCATCTGTCCCTGTCGGCGATAAATAAAAACACCTTCATAATTCAGCTTATTGTTCGCCTCAGACATTTGGCTGATGAGCTTTTGTGCTGGTGGTATTTGATCAACAGCAAAAGAAGATGCTGAAATCAGTGTTAACAAAAGAAATAAAAAACGATGTGACAAACTATATGTGGTTCCTATGAGAAACTTATTCATCAGGCTGATTTACTTGTTCGAATCTGCTTCGTTGGCAACCATTCTCACATGAGGCGGCATTCCACTGACACCAGTATTTGCCCGATACTCATTATGATTTACCAGGTATCGGTTCAGTCTTGGGTCAACATTTCTGACCTGATAAACCTGCGCCTGACCTTTTTGCTGAGTCACTAACTGTGGTGAAGTGGCCAAAGATGGTTGGCTTGTAGCAATACTGGACTGTGCGATAACAGGCACAGGCTGTCCCGTCTCCGGAGATTGTTTGGCTTGTTGAACATTAAAAATCGCTACTGCAGCAACCGAAGCAGCAATGGCAAAACCCATGACTGGCTTCATATAATCTGTAGATTTCTTCTTTCTTGGGGCAAGAACTGTTGGTTCCGAAGCGATGGCCTGACTCACATTATTGGAAATGTCTACAATATGCCCGGGTAAATGACCGCGTAATGAATCGCCAATAAGATGATATCTTGTCCACGTCTGTTTGGCTTCATTATCCTGCAGTAGACTATCGATTACAGGCGATGACTCATGAGTCAGTTCATCGTCTACCAGGGCTGATAATTGTTCGCGCTTTTGCTCATTCATCTCATTTCACTCTGTATGATCAGTTAATCTATTGTTCAATTAATGGTTTTAACTCTTTATCTATCGATTCACGTGCTCTAAATATACGTGATCTCACGGTACCTATCGGGCAATCCATGGCAACCGCAATATCTTCATAACTCAGCCCTTCTACCTCTCGCAAGGTGATTGCAATCTTCAAATCTTCAGGTAACGCCTCAATCGAATTGATGATAGTTTCCTGTATCTCGTCCCTCAACAACAAATGTTCAGGGGTCTCCTGATGCCTTAGAGTGTGATCACCCTCGATTTGTTCCACATCATCTATATCATGTGCTGACTCAAGGGGTCTCCTGGACTTGACCGCCAGGTGATTCTTGGCTGTATTGACCGCAATACGGTACATCCAGGTGTAAAAAGCACTCTCTCCACGAAAATTCGGCAGTGCTCTATAGGCTTTAATAAAGGCCTCCTGGGCAATATCCTGTGCATCACTGGGATTATAGACAAACCTTGAGACCAGATTGATAATGCGCTGCTGGTATTTAAGCACCAGAAGATCAAAAGCTTTCTTGTCACCATTTTGTACTCTTTCTACCAGTTGCTTATCAGTAACGCTTTCGCCCATTCAGGCAAACCCCCATTTAGGCAAATACCATGTGTTATAATTCTTCTTTTATCGACCTGTAATATTGACCCGAAACCAGTAGCAGAGTTCCAAAAACCAGAGTTTCGAAACCAGGCTTCAAGAATAAATTCTAATCAATAGCTTACATTTGTTTCCACGTATATTATCTTAAGTCACATGACACACCAATACCAACATGATGTCCTCGTAATCGGCAGTGGTGCTTCAGGTCTGAGCCTGGCACTACAATTGGCAGAACATGCCTCTGTCGCTGTCCTGTCTAAAAGTGTGCTCAGCGAAGGCGCGACGTTTTATGCACAGGGCGGCGTATCAGCCGTGCTCGATACCTGTGATTCAATTGAGTCACATGTTCAGGATACGATACATACAGGAGCAGGCCTTTGTAATGAAGATATCGTACGTTTTGTTGTGGAGCAAGGGCGTGAGAGTATTCAATGGCTAACTGACCTGGGCGTAAATTTTACCAAGGTCGTTGATGCCGATGGCGGTGTCGATTTTCATCTACACAAGGAAGGCGGCCACAGTCATCGTAGAATCATTCATGCTTCAGATTCCACGGGGCGTGCTATCGAAACCACGCTGGAAAGCAGGGTTCGCGAACATTCAAATATCGAATTGTTTGAACATCGAACTGCCATTGACCTGATAACCAGCGAAAAAACCGGGCAATCCTTACCTGCAAACAAGTGTCTTGGTGCCTATGTCTATAACGAAGCCGAATCTGCCGTTGAAGTATTCAAGGCCAAATTTGTGATCCTGGCGACAGGCGGTGTCGGTAAGGTTTATCTCTACACCAGTAATCCTGATATTTGTACCGGCGATGGTATCGCCATGGCCTGGCGTGCTGGCTGCAGTATATCCAATATGGAATTTATACAGTTTCACCCTACCTGCCTGTACCACCCTGATGCCAGATCTTTCCTTATTTCAGAGGCATTGCGGGGAGAAGGTGCGAAATTATTGCTCGCCAATGGTGAAAGATTCATGCATCGCTTTGACGAACGCGCCGAACTCGCACCCAGAGATATCGTTGCCCGTGCCATTGACCATGAAATGAAAAAAACCGGTAGTGAATGCGTTTATCTGGACATCAGTCATCAATCAAAAGATTTTATTAT
>JAIVVP010000124.1:0-5485 GCA_049189775.1 Gemmatimonadota bacterium
ATGCTACTCCCAGAGCCATAACAGATGGCGCACTAGTCCGTATATTTAACAATAGAGGTGAATGCCATCTCCTGGCGGAAATAAGTGAAACAGTAAAACAGGGTGTTATTGCCAGTACCGGTCTCTGGTGGGGATTTCAATACCCGGATGGTCGCAACCCAAACCATACAACACCTGACTTTACCGGTGACATAGGCGGCGGATCTGCCTTTAACACCAACCTTGTCGAGATAGAACTCTGCGTTGAAACAGATTTTGAATCGGAGGGCGTTTCTTATGGTTGAACACAGTATCTCATTACCTCACTCCGCTGAGGCCAGTTATCTACACCGTGGCCTGGGGCATGTAGAGTTTTTTGATTATCCCCTGAACGACATGGCAGAACTTAAAAAAACTTATGAAGAAATGGCAGTTAACGGACATAAGGGATTAAGCTTTCATGCGCCTATGCCCCGGCCTGTGTTCTTCCCTTTCTCCGGTGTTACCTGTTTTTTCCTTAATGAAGAACCGGAACGTCGTGATCTTTCATTTCAACTTATAGAAGATACGCTACAACATGCACGAGACTGGGGTGCAGATTATGTCGTCACTCATCTCACCTACGGCAGGACCGACACATCTGACCCTAATAAGGCAAAACAATTAGCTCGGGAAGCCTGTGAACGTCTCGCCGCTTTGAGCAATGACTATCGTGTCCCCATTAATATCGAATTTGCTGCCTATACACAGGCATTTAATGAACCTGAGCAGTTTATAGAGCTTGTCTCGCAGCACACGGAACTGGGCATATGTATCGATACCGGCCACACCATGTTCGGTGCTCAAATACATAAGCGCGACTATTTCGATGATATCGCAATACTGGCGCCTCATACCCGATCGATGCACTTATGGAACACACGTTGCGAAGTCCACGATCACATACCACTACATCCGTCCCAATCTCCGCAAGAGGGATGGATCGATATAGAACAAACATTGGAGATAGTGCTGGCACAAAATACAAACTGTACGATTATATTCGAATATCCCGTAGTGGAAGTCACGTCAAATATTCAAGAAGGTTACGACTGGATTGAAAACCTTGTCAAAACAATCACCCATAAACATATCACATTAAAAGAGAAAGTAATGTCATGAAAGATTTTAAAGTCCTTCTTATTAACTGTAACACGATGCTAGATACCCTGGTCACTGCAGGTATCGGTATATTGTCTGCCTCGTTGAAGAACGAAGGAATGGATGTACAACTATTTGACACAACATTCTATAAAACAGCTGACCAGAGTGGAGATGATGCACGTGCCAGCGTCTTACAAGTGAAGAAGACAGATTTTAAAGATTTTGGAATTATTCCTGAAGAGGGTGATGTAGTAGAAGATTTTGTTAAGTTAGTTGAATCATACAAACCGGATCTTATCGGTCTCTCATGTGTCGAAATTACATGGCCCCTGGGTCTGGAGTTACTTAAAGCTGTCAGACACACATCTATCCCGACAATTGTTGGTGGTGCCTATGCGACTTTTGCTGCCGATATCATCACTCGTCAGGATGCCGTTGATATGGTTTGCGTTGGTGAGGGGGAAGAACCACTAACTGAACTTTGTACCAGAATGCGTAGTGGCGAAGATATCACCACCATTCCAAATATCTGGATCAAACAAGATGGCAAACTTTATAAAAACCCCATCAGGGCCGGGATTCCAATGAAGCAACTCCCCTACCAGGATTGGGATATATACGATAAACGTCGTTTCATGAAGCCGATGGGTGGAAAAATCTCTGTGACCGGGACATTTGAAATGAACCGTGGCTGTCCCTATACCTGTACCTATTGTATCAACTCGGGTTTCGACCAATTGTACAGCCCGGTTGGAGGCTATTACCGGGAACAGGATATCCCGAGACTCATCGATGAGATGGTAGAAAAGAAAGAAAAATACAATCTATCATTCGTCTATCTGGTCGCAGAGAGTTTTCTTACGACTAATCGCAAAAGGATAGAACAATTTATATCGCTCTACCCCAAGGTTGGGCTGCCCTTCTGGGTCGAGGCCAGACCAGAATCTATCTCAAAAGAAAAAGTTGATATGCTAAGTGAAGTAGGTTGTGAAGGGATCAGTATTGGTCTCGAGAGTGGTAATGCTGAGCTTCGTGAAAAAATGCTGGGCCGTAATGTTTCCAACGAGCGGATCATCAAAGCCTTTGAGATGCTGGCAGACAGTGATATCCGTGTGAGTGCAAATAACATCATTGGCTTTCCTACGGAAACACGGGAAATGATTTTCGATACCATTGAACTGGATAGAGAGATCAATGTTTCAGGTGTGATGGTGAGTTTTTTTAGCCCTTACCGGGGTTGTACCTTGCGTGAAGTCTGTGAACTGGAGGGCTATATTGAGGAAGAAGACATCGCCGAAGACTATCGTCTTGGTCCAACTATGGACATGCCGCAACTCGGCCGTGATGAACTCATCGGACTGCATAGAACCTTTCCTCTCTATGTAAAGTTCCCTAAGGAAGAGTGGGACACCATCAGACTTTGCGAAGGCACTGGACCTGAGTCGGAGAAACTCTATCAGGAATATTCACAACGTTATACTGAAGAATTTATGAGTTAATCAACTTCGTATAACTAAACCACCACACAGAAAGTTAACGAGGAATAGCACCATGTTCAACATCGCTATTATCGGTACAGGAATTATGGGTCGGGAGATGGTTCTTAAATTTCTTGAAAAAGGCCATCAGGTCACTATTAACAACCGTACCAAAGCCAAGACACAAGTATTACTGGAGGCTGGTGCCGAGTTTGCAGAAACACCTGCGATGGCTGTTGCCGGGGCAGATTTCATAATCTCCATGGTTGGTGATGATGCTGACTCACGTGAGGTATGGCTAGGTAGTAATGGTGTAACGAGCGGTAACTATAAGAGCAGTGTGATCGCCATTGAATGTTCTTCATTATCACACGCCTGGATACTGGAGTTAAATGAGGCACTGCAATTGGCAGGGATCCGCTTTGCAGATTGTCCGGTGACAGGTGGGCCTGACGGCACAAAGGCAGGGACGCTGAGAGTTCTGGCTGGAGGCGATACAGAGACCCTGGGCGCACTGCAGCCATTATTCGCGGCATTTGCACAGGAAGTCATTCATTTTGGTTCGGTGGGTGCGGGAACAAGTTATAAATTAATCGTTAATCTCATCGGCGCTGCGCAGGCAACAGCACTAGCGGAAGGTCTTGTCCTGGCTGAACATGCAGGTCTTGATCTGGAAAAGGTAGCCTACGCACTTGGTAAGGGTGCAGTGGCAAGTCCTCATGTTAAATATCTTACTGATCGTATGGTGCAGGGAGATCATGATGATGTTTATTTTTCAACACGCTGGCGTCATAAAGATGCTGTCTATGCACTTCAACTTGCTGCAGAAAATGGTATTGATATGCCTACCTCAGCAGCAGCAACAGAATTGTTTCAACTCTGTATTGATCAAGGTCTGGGTGAAAAGAACTCAAGTGTGATTATTGAAACATTGCGCCAATTAAGTGAAAAGCAGAAAGTAAGCAGAGAATAATTTGAGCCCCCCTGTGTATAAATCAACTGTAACGATAAACCGGTAACAAATGACCTGGATCAAGTATTGCCCGAAATAATTGACAGATAATCTCCATCTATTTTGACCTGAATAACAATATTAAACATGGAACTTAAGGATTTTTATTAAATGCAAGTAACTCATGAATTAATGAATGAGCATCAACTTATTTTGAAGTATCTCGATTTGATGGAAAGATATGTCAAATTTAGTCAGACAAATGATAATAAGGATCTTTTTCTGGAGAAGGCGCAGGACTTTATCAGCTTCATCCAGAAATTTACGGATACCTATCATCACGCAAAAGAGGAAGATATATTATTTAAATATTTGCAGGCACCCGGCGTTCTATCTCACTGTAACCCATTGCCCGTCATGCTATCAGATCATGAACAGGGAAGAATGTATACCCGGAATATGAAAGATGCCCTGGCTAATAATGATCTAAAAACCCTGTGTGATAATGCCTGTGCTTATTCTCAAACACTTAAACAGCATATTTTCAAAGAAGATAATATCCTTTATCCAATGGCAGAAAATGGATTATCTGATGATGATAAAATTGCCCTGGGGAATGAATATAAACAAATTGAGGAAAAGATGGATAAACAGGCAATCTGGAATGAATATGAAGAAAAATATTCAGAATTGGAAAGCTGTCTGAATAGAGAAGTGACAAGCACCGAATCACAACACCCTGCCTGACCAGGGTGTTGTAATAGAATTTATTCAATATCCAGCGATAAGCTTATCAAACTTATCAATCGTATCTTCAGTATACAAACCCGGACTTGTTATTGATCATCCATGTATGTCACCGCTGCCGCTATCCTTGCTCACGCGGCATTCGTGCATCCTGCACATCTGCTGCTCCTGTGCTTCCTGCACCCCCAGTATTAGTACATCCTTGTACGTCATTTCTTTTTACGGGCCCTGGCTGCAGCCTTTTTGATCTTGGCGAGTTGCTTTTTCTCCCAACGTTCACCAGCTGCAAACATTTTCTTGGCTTTTTGCTCACTGAGTTTGACAAGTCCCTTTTCACGTTTTAGAGCTTCTGCCAGTTGATCTTTTAAAACAGCAATCTCATCTTTAGCGGCAACCCTGACAAGTTTTAATTCTTCCCTGAATGCCTTTCTTGTAGCTTTTAAATCTAGTTTCAGCCTGGCCGAAAGAGCATGTCTGCTTGTAGCAGCGGTCTTACGATTTGTCGTAGCAGTTTTCTTTCTGGTGGTTGTCTTTTTCTTTACCGCCGCCTTCTTTCTTACTGTCGTTTTCTTTTTTGCTGTCTTTTTCCTGCTAACTTTTTTCTTTGCTTCAACCATCATTCTTCCCCTTTTTATTTATTTCTGTATGTAATTATAGTATCTAATCTGCCTGCCTGCTTAAGGTGGAAATATGCTTAATCCCACCCATTACCTCTGCCCAGGTATATTTAATATCTGAAACCAGCTGTTTAATATGTTCTGAATCCAGTTTTTCATCCAGTTCTTTCAGCATGGCCTCTTCCTCACGTTCCTCATGATGTTCTGTCAGGCCTTTAAAGGTTTTCTCCTTATCCAGTAAGGCAATGATATTTCGTCGTATTTGAGATTCTGTTAATTGTTGCTCGCTCAACCAGTACAAATCATTCGATATGGTTTCGAACAGGCTTGCGATTTTTTCGTGTTCCTTTTCATACAGACTGATATCCCATCTGCTTTGTCTTTCGATCTTTGCGAATTCCGGAAACAGGTAACGTTCTTCCAGATCTGCGTGGGCCTGATGACACACGTCATAATGGTTCAGACAGCTTAATGCCTCATCGAACTGACCTTGCAGCAGGAATTCCTGATGTTGCGTAAAGAGTTCCCTGAGCTCCAGATGTTGTTTGTGAATGATGTTTACCAGCATT
>JAIVVP010000125.1:0-5476 GCA_049189775.1 Gemmatimonadota bacterium
AGTATAATATGTGTCTACCGTCGCCATGTAAAACATGGCAAAGGCGGTAAACAAACTCGAAACCACAGCCAGTATCACCACAAATCTGCTGTTCCATAATGCCTTTTCAAATATATGTTCTACGAGGTTCATGATTATTCTCTATGTTATGGGGATTTGGGTTAATTGAGAAATCAGGGTTAGTGTAGCACTAAAGACTGGTACTAATATTTTCCAGAGGATCCCGCTGAACAAAAGAACTACCAGGATTATTAATCCGTAAGGCTCCAGGCGTGAAAACGATATAGCCAGATTACGTGGCAGCATTGCCGTCAGCACCCGGCCACCATCAAGAGGCAGTATGGGAAAAAGATTCAGTATCATCAGTACGATATTAATCGTGACACCGATACCACACATGATAAATAATAACTGTGCTAGTTGATTCGGCTCATTTCCGAATAAGGTAATGATTTTTGCCGACATTGCCCAGAATAATAACATCAGGAGATTCGCTGCAGGACCTGCGATGGCGACGATAGCCATGTCTCTACGAGGATGCCCAAGGTTTCGCCAGTTTACCGGAACCGGTTTCGCCCAACCGAAGATAAAGCCACTGGCAAAATACATAATTGCCGGGACAAGAATAGTGCCAACAGGATCAATGTGTTTCAAAGGGTTCAGTGTCAGTCTTCCCATTGACTTTGCTGTTTGATCGCCCAGCCGACTTGCAACCCAACCATGAGCCACTTCATGCACCGTCACTGCAAAAATGACAGGGATCACAAAAACAAACAGTGTTGAAATCAGATTCAGCTCAGGCATTTCTGTCAGTCATGTTTTGTCTTGCTGACGATACCTTTAAAATCATACGTATCACTATCTGCTAGATGTGAAGGGACAATGGTTTGCATACTGGAGAAGATGGTTTCGATTCGTCCCGGATAGTTTCTGTCCCAATCTTGCAACATGTCCTTGATCACCTGTCGCTGTAGATTATCCTGTGACCCACATAGCGCACATGGAATAATGGGGAATTCCCTATGATCTGCATATTGCTTGATATCTTTTTCCTTACAATAAGCAAGTGGCCTGATAACAATATTTTCTCCATCATCGCTTAATAATTTCGGTGGCATGGATTTGAGCTTGCCACCATAAAACATATTCAGGAATAGTGTTTCAATAATGTCATCACGGTGGTGACCCAGTGCGATTTTGGTAAATCCATTGCGTTTGGCGAAGGTGTAAAGAATCCCGCGGCGCAATCGCGAACATAAACCGCACATGGTTTTGCCTTCGGGAACAATATCGGTGACGACACTGTAAGTATCCTGTTCCAGGATGTGATATTCAAGCTGTGCCTGCTCAAGATATTCAGGCAAAACATGTTCAGGAAAGCCAGGTTGTTTTTGATCAAGATTAACAACGACGAGTTCAAAAGAGATGGGGGCACGCTTTTGCAGCTGCTGCAGGATATCCAGCATGGTATAGGAATCGGCACCGCCGGACAGGCAAACCATGACCTTATCGCCTTCCTCTATCATGCCAAAATCTTCTATGGCACGACCAACCTCATGCCTTAATTTCTTTTGTAATTTATTGAAGTCCCTGGTCTCTCTACTCAAGGTATCTGTTCCCCGGGTTTCTATTTCCAGGGCTTCTTTTCTCAAGACTCCTTCCATGGCTTTATTAAATATTAGCTGATGCGCATGGGTAGGATTCATGCAATGCCTGTGTTGCGAGAATATAGGCATCTTCATGCAGACGATCAGGAACATTATTCATCCAAATAGTCACTTTATCAGTTACTTCTTCAAGACCGATTACATTTGGATCTATACAAAAAAGTTTATTGCCAGGTTCCATTTCCTGTAGGGCAGCCAGGGTCTGGACCAGGCCAAAAAAATATTGCATACAATATTGATTAGGTTTGCCGGGCAAATAGCCCTCACTACATCCATCAACCAGCTCCTGACCGCTGAGTATATCTTCCTCTTCTTCAGCATGAACAGTAGCCACAGCAAAATTTATAAACAACATCATAAAAACTATAAAACTGATTTTTTTCATTACACATCACTCATATAAAACATATAAAAAGGCACATAAATTAGATCGGCGATTGTATCACATGAACTATCCGGCTATTCACGACCGCGCAACCATGACTAATAACACAATAAATATTACGACAGCAGTAACTGGAATGAATACACCTGCCCAATCAGGGTTTTCTGCCTTCCGGCTCTTTTCCATTGCAACCTTGGCACCAGGCCAGAAAAAAAACAGTATTAACAGTCCACCAATACCAAGTAAAACCTGTTCCCATGCAGCCACTATTCACCTCCACAGTTCGACTTTGTTTAATTATATAAAGTTCCACCATATTTTCATATCACTGCCATATTTAGGCCACATTGTTACGACACTATACAACTCACATTAGAACTGTCCGGAGTCAATATGAAAAATACAAACACCGCTTTTAAAGATGAATCAATCTTTGCATCAGCAAGCAGTCATGGAAATCAGATCCTGCAGCAGCATATAACGGATTCCCCTGTATATCTCAAGGACGGCCTGCAGAAATATCAATATTTCGTTGCAGAGCAGCAGAAAAACATTGAGCAGTTAATTGCCCTGAAATTACACATGGAACGAACAGGGAAAATATGTCCTAAGGCATGG
Organism: Gemmatimonadota bacterium; assembly: GCA_049189775.1. Classification (GTDB taxonomy): domain Bacteria; phylum Pseudomonadota; class Gammaproteobacteria; order Eutrophobiales; family Eutrophobiaceae; genus SMWN01. The sequence goes on from JAIVVP010000125.1 coordinate 2,671, forward strand.
CATTGGGGACGCTTTTATAAATCATTTCATCCCATGCATGAATCATACTGGTTGACTACATGGTGGGAAACTACGGATGATGAAAAACGGCTCCGATTCAAGCAACAACTAAACTATCTGGCGAAACAAACTGTCCGCTTCAAGGAAGCATACAAATTTCTCCTGGAAATGGAAGACAGGAACTGGCACTTTAAATCAATTGACCGGGAATAATATCGGGAAATTCAATCTTGTTGTTTATAACTTTACCTTTTTCAGTCGCAGTGCATTCATAATCACAGACACTGAACTAAAACTCATGGCAGCAGCGGCAATCATAGGAGATAACAACAGGCCAAACGCCGGATACAGAACACCAGCGGCTACCGGCACACCCAAAGAGTTATAAATAAAAGCAAAGAAAAGATTCTGCCGTATGTTTCGCATGGTAGCGCGGCTTAAAAGACGTGCGCGAACAATACCGCGAAGGTCACCTTTTACCAAAGTCACCCCCGCACTTTCCATGGCGACATCAGTACCGGTACCCATAGCAATCCCAACCTCTGCCTGGGCCAGTGCGGGAGCATCGTTAATGCCATCTCCTGCCATCGCCACCTTTTTTCCTTCAGACTGTAATCGTTTTATAACTTCTATTTTTTGTTCTGGCAGAACTTCTGCAATTACCTGATCGATTTCCAGTTTTGCAGCAACAGCTTCTGCCGTTGTTTTGCTATCGCCTGTCAGCATGATAATTTCAATGTTGTCTTTATGGAGAGCCGCAATGGCTTCGGGGGTTGACGCCTTTACCGGATCAGCGACACCTAATATTCCGGCAAGTTGATTGTCAACAACAACAAACATCGCGGTCTGACCATCACGCCGCAATTCTTCTGCCTTTTCAACAAGATGTGCTGCCTCTACTTTAAAGTCTTCCAGTAATTGTAAGTTACCAATGGCGACTTGTTTGTCCTCAACAATCCCTGAGACTCCCTTGCCGGTAATGGAATCAAACTGACTTACTGATGCGAGTGAGAGATTTTTTTCCTTTGCCCCGCTTACTATTGCTTCAGCTAAAGGATGCTCACTGTTGGTCTCCAGGCTTGCGCCTAAACGTAAAACTGACTCTTCATTAAATTCATCTGCGGCAATTACACTCACCAGTTTTGGTTTGCCTTCTGTCAAGGTGCCGGTTTTATCAACGACAAGAGTATCTATCTTTTCCATGATCTCGAGAACTTCGGCATTCTTTATCAAGACACCAAGCAAAGCACCTCGACCGGTGCCGACCATAATAGACATCGGTGTTGCCAGGCCCAATGCACAAGGGCAGGCAATAATTAATACGGCGACAGCATTGATCACGGCATGAGCAAGCCGCGGTTCAGGCCCCAACAAACCCCATACGACCAGGGTTATGATTGCCGATATAACAACTGCAGGGACAAAGTAACCCGCAACAATATCTACGATTTTTTGAATCGGTGCCCGGCTACGTTGAGCCTCGGCAACCATATGTACAATCTGCGCCAACAGTGTATCGCTACCAACCCGTTGTGCTTCCATCACCAAACTGCCTGTGCCATTAACCGTAGCACCAATAAGCTTGTCTTCAACATGTTTGCTGACAGGCACAGGTTCCCCCGTCACCATCGACTCGTCTACCAAACTGCTGCCATCAATGACTACGCCATCAACAGGTATCTTTTCACCGGGACGTATGCGTAATTTATCTCCTGGTTTGACATGTTCCAATGGAATATCTTCTTCATTACCATCGTCAGAAATCAGTCTGGCCGTCTTTGGTGCCAGACCCAGCAACATCTTGATCGCAGCATTGGTCTGGTCGCGGGCACGAAGCTCCAGTACCTGTCCCAGTAAAACGAGTGCGGTTATGACGGCTGCTGCTTCAAAATAAACGGGAATGACACCCATTTCATTTTGCACTGATGTTGGAAACATCTGCGGGAACAAGGTAGCAATCATGCTGTAAGTCCAGGCAACACCAACACCCAGACTGATCAGGGTGAACATATTAAAATGCCGTGAAACGATCGAAGCCCATCCCTTGACAAAAAATGGCCAGGCCCCCCATAAAACAACGGGGGTCGCAAAAATCAGTTCCATCCACTGCCGGGTCCGAGGCTGGATAATTTCGTTAAATATTTCCGGCCATAAATCAGATCCCATGGCACTGACAAACACAGGTAAAGCAAGAATGACACTAACCCAGAAACGCCGGGTCATATCGATGAGCTCAATATTCTCCTCTTCCACATCCACGCTCATCGGCTCAAGTGCCATACCACATTTAGGACAATCACCTGGCTCATCACGAACAATTTCGGGATGCATGGGACAGGTATATTGTGTTTTTGATGTTACAGAAGGCAGTGACAAAGGTTCCAGGGCCATACCGCAGTCAGGACAGCTCCCCGGGCCAACGTTCTTGACCTCAGGGTGCATCGGACATGTATAAATTGCATCCTTACTTGATGCTACGGCAGGTTTATTCTGAGATTTATGGCAACACTCATTCATGATTGTTCTTCAAGTCACTTCTTCGAATAATAACCCTGATTTATACACTATTTTTTCGAATACCCGTATCTTTGGTTTTTATATACCCCCCTATGTCATGCTGAGTTAGTGAACAGGAATAGGGGCATCTGCACAGGACGTGCAGATGAGCGGCTCCATGACAGGAAGTCATGTAGGCGCGTACCCGTTATGAGTGTTTACTGACGAAGGAAGCCGCAAGTTATTATTGGGGCCATGACATCGGGGGCGACTTTCTTTTCGTACCTTTTCTTTCGTTCGTACAAAGAAA
>JAIVVP010000126.1:0-5468 GCA_049189775.1 Gemmatimonadota bacterium
TTTCCATGGTCTGGTGATAATCCAGATGATCACGGCTTAAATTAGTAAACACAGCAATATCAAATTCAATACCTGAAATACGATATTCTTCCAGACCGTGGGAGGAAACCTCCATGGCAACCGCATCAATTTTCTCTTGCTGTAGATTTGCAAATGTATTTTGTAGAGCTACTGGTTCCGGCGTTGTATTCGGCCCTTTGCAGATATCATTAAATGGTCCATAACCCAAAGTACCAATCAAACCACTCTTGCCCGGATTGTTAATGTCCAGTGCCTGTGCAATTAGATAACTCACGGTGGTTTTGCCATTTGTGCCTGTAACACCTATCACATTCATGTCATGGCTTGGATGTTTATAAAACCTTGCCGCAATCAAACCTGCCTGCGCGCGCAATTGCGGAAGTGCAATAACAGGGACACTGTATTTTGGAATGTCCGGAAGCTGCTCACTTTCTATTACGACGGCAGATGCACCTGCATCAATCGCAGATTTTACATAAACCATGATGTCTGTATTTTTACAGGCAATAAACAGATCGCCTGTATTTACCGCGCGACTATCTGAAGTCATACCGGTTACTTTGACATCATCCTGACTTGCAACATCTGCCAGCCCCTGCAACAACTGACTGAGTGTTTGAGAATATGTTAGATTTTCAACTGACATCATCAGTTAATCCTTCCCGCTGCAATTATCTGTCTATTCAATACGGGCAAATCATCTGGTGGAACATCAAGCAAACGCAAGGCACCCGCCATCACATTTGCAAACACTGGCGCTGCCACCAGACCGCCATAATATTGATCACCTTTGGGCTCATCGATTATCACCACAGCAATCAACCTTGGATTACTGACAGGGGCCATGCCCGCAAATAGTGATAAATAACGATCTTCTGAGTAACCACCAACTACAGTTTTCTTAACTGTCCCGGTTTTCCCGGCGACACGGTAGCCTTCAACAAAAGCCCTGCTCCCGGTACCACCTTTTTGTACCACTGTTTCCAGCATGTTCCTTACTTGCCGGGCCACACTTGCAGAAAACACGCGGCTTGCTTTGACTGGTTCTGTGACCTTTAAAAATGAAACCGGCAACATCATGCCGTCCGTAGCGAAAGGCATATAGGCCTGCGCCAGTTGTAAGGCAGTTGTTGAAATACCATAGCCGAACGACATGGTTGCCTGCTCAACTTCAGACCAGTTGTTATATGGGTTTAAATAACCGGAGACCTCACCTGGAAAACCACTTCCGGTTGCCTGACCAAAACCAACCTTTGTCAGGATTGACCAGAAATCCAGTGGTTCAAGAGACAATGCAATCTTACTGGCCCCGATATTACTGGATTTTTTAATGACAGTAGCCAGATCAATCACACCATAATCTCTATGATCACGAATAGTATGATCACCTACCTTGAAATATCCCGGGTGTGTATCAATGGTTGATTTTAAATTGTATAAACCACTTTCCAGGGCAGTAGCAATGGTAAATGGTTTTAATGTTGAGCCTGGCTCAAACACATCTGTTAATGCCCGGTTACGGTAATGACCACTCTTTAAACCAGTTCTGTTATTCGGGTTATAAGAAGGCTGACCAACCATGGCAATAATTTCACCCGTCTTCACATCGAGCATGACCAATGTTCCTGCTCGTGCCTTGTGATGATTGACTGCACTTTTTAATTCTCGATAGGCCAGATATTGAACTCGCCTGTCAATTGAAAGGACAAGTTCATTACCGGGATCTGGTGTAGTAATACTTTCTATGTTTTCAATGATACGGCCGAGCCTGTCTTTCAAAACCCGTTTACTGCCCGGTGAGCCCTTAAGCCAGTTGTCATAAGCGAGTTCTATACCTTCTTGACCTGAATCATCAATATTAGTGAATCCAAGTACGTGAGAAGTGACTTCAGCTGCAGGATAATAACGACGATATTCTCTCTGCAACGAGATACCGGGAATATCCAGTAACATCACCTGTTCAGCAAGTGCCGGAGCAACATGCCTTTTCAGGTAAACAAACTGTCTACCAATACGATCTCTTAATAAACTGATTAATTCTTTTTCATCCATGTGTAAATATTTGGCAAGCTGATCAAGTTTTGCATCGGCCGCCATCACCTTCCGGGGAACAGCCCAGATCGAATTCACTGGTGTACTGATTGCCAGCGATTCGCCATTGCGATCCGTTATCATGCCCCGGTGAGCAGGTATCTTTACCACGCGTAATGCCCTTGCATCGCCATGGTCCTGCAAAAATTCTTTGTTCAATACTTGCAGATCGACGGCACGGAAAACCAGGCCCGCCATACAGATCGTATAAAGACTGAGTAGAAACCAGCGCCGCATTGGGAACTCCATTACTTTTGCCTGCTTTCTCATATTAAGTTCAAACTCATTTCGAAATCAGCATCACTGCACGTGTTTCAGGCTCGATCATATGCAACTCGGTTTTGGACACAGACTCAATTCGAGCATCAGTTGCCCAGGTACTCTGTTCCAGCTGCAAGCGCCCCCACTCTTCATTCAAATTATCCCGGTCTCTTTCGAGTGTTTGAATTTCTACAAACAATTTACGTGTTTCATGCCGGGCAATAACAACCTCAACCGCTGAAAAAAACACCGCAGCGCCCAGAAGAATCAAGAGGACATTCTTCATGTCGCAGGGCACTCGGCGATACGTAACACGGCACTACGCGCCCTTGGATTATTTTTTATTTCATCCGGCTGGCAACGTACAGGCTTTCCAACAATAATGAGTTTTGATTTGAAGACATCATGCGTCACAGGGATTTCTCTTGGGATATCAACACCGCGAGATTGATCTCGCATAAACCTTTTCACTATCCGATCCTCAAGTGAATGAAAGCTGATCACCAATAACCTGCCATTGACCGCAAGCACATTCATTGCCTGGGTCAAAACCGTGTCTAATTCTTCCAGCTCTCGATTAATGAAAATACGAATTGCCTGGAATGTTCTGGTCGCCGGATGCTTGTCTTTTTCCTTACGTGGAATTGCTGATGCAACCAGATCAGCTAATTGTGTCGTCCGCGTGATGGGCGCTTCATCTCTCTGTTCAACGATGGCTCTGGCAATGCGCCTTGAAAATCTTTCATCACCATATTCGTAAAGTACGTTTGCAATTTCTTCCGCAGGAGCCTGATTCAGCCACTCGGCTGCGGTCATGCCATGACTGTTGTCCATACGCATATCCAGTTCGCCATCTCGCAAAAAGCTGAATCCTCGTGAAGCATCATCAAGTTGTGGTGAAGAGACACCCAGATCCAGAAACACACCGTTAACCTTCTTTGTAAGCTTCAATGTTTTCACAGTCTCTTCCAGCCTGGTGTAGGAACCGTGCATAAGGGTAAAACGCGGATCATCAAGTAATTGTTCATCAACAGCTGCAATAGCATCAGGATCTTTATCGAACGCAAGTAATCGACCATGCTCCCCAAGTTGATCAAGAATGGCGCGACTATGACCCCCTCGACCAAATGTACAATCAATGTACACGCCGTCAGAACGTATCTTGAGGCCCTGTAATATTTCATTCAGTAATACCGGTGTATGTTTAAACTCCGTATTGTCTGACCCTTGTACAATTGTGTCGGTCATTTCCTGCGTTACTCATCAGGCACAAATCATAGCGATAGGGATCTAAGTGCATCAGAGGGTTCACCTGATTCATCCCCAATCTGCTCCAGCCACTGATCACGCTGTTCTTTCCAGGCAGCTTTATCCCAGATCTCAAATTTATTTCCCTGACCGAGAATGACGGCCTGTTTCTTGAGTTGAGCGTAATCGCGTAGTTCCTGAGGTATTAGTATTCTGCCCTGGGCATCCAACTGACAATCAGTGGCATAACCACGCATCATCTGTTTGGTTCTACGGCCCTGTTTGTCAAAATCTGATAATTCGGCGAGTTTGGTTTCGATAAATTCCCACTCGATCAGGGGGTATAACCAGAGCGATCTGTCCATTGGATTCAGGGTCAACACCAGGCAACCTCCAGTTTCTGAGGACAGGCGTTCGCGATGTCGACTAGGCACTGCTAATCGACCCTTGCTATCAACACTGAGTGTGCTAAAACCTCTAAACAAGGAAATTCCCCTAAATGTTTGTTTTACCCACAATTACCCACAATTACCCACTTCGCGAACTATAGGTAGTTGCAGGACCTGATGCAAGCAAACTTTGCTAATTTATTTCGGAAATGTGTCTTATTTAACAGTTACTTAGCGTAGAAAAGCTAAAATTCATCATAGATGTTTATACTAAATATGTCTAAACTTTTTCTATATCATTAACTTGTACTTCATAGTTAATAATTTACTCGAAGTATTGCCATTTTTGGCGTATTTATGGCCGGTTTATAGAAAAATAATAGAAAAAATCGTAGATAAATCAGGGAGTCGGCCTATAAGCCGGGTTCTGTTCTACCAGCAAGCTGGTAAAGGCAATCATTCATCTAGGATGCACGTCACCGTACACCTCAAGCAACCTACCCAGGGACAACGCGGACCACGTCTTATTGCCAAGCAATGCGCCCCTCTATTTGGTCTTGCTCCGAGTGGGGTTTACCCTGCCACTGATATTACTACCAGCGCGGTGCGCTCTTACCGCACCATTTCACCCTTACCGACAAAAGCCGGCGGTATATTTTCTGTGGCACTTTCCATAGGCTCACGCCTCCCAGATGTTATCTGGCACTCTGTCCTGCGGAGCCCGGACTTTCCTCTACCTGCCTAAAGACAGGGAGCGATTACCCGGCCGACTCCCGGGCACTAGTTTCAGGTAGATACCAGGAAGTTGCAAGAGAACATTTGGCTAGAGAAGATAATGTTTGACGCTACTAACGCCACGCAGGGGCAAGTCCAGCGGAATGCCGCAGGCATAGTGTACTGTACCTTGTTATGCATTTTTAACTTTTACCATTTTTGAATTATCCAGAACTATTAGCTTGCAACTGTGGCAGCGCCAGGAAATATTCAGTGCGGGAGGCATACTAATACTCATTGTATTTTCGAGTACCGAGACAATGGTAGAAAACGCACCGGGTTTCTTCGCACTTTTTTCTCTCCAAATTACTCCGCGCCCAGCCATTGAATATCCAGATTCCATCGGAATTTGGCATTTCGGACATTTTATTTCTTCCCAATTGATTTCAGATTCGTTTAATTTTAGTACGTTGTTGCCTTTAACTGGTTTTCGAATGATTATCCAAAACACGCCAATGACAATAAGCGCAAAAAATATGGGCAAAAAAACTAAATACGAAATATCCATGTTCTACAGTTCAGATGCATAACAGGTGCTTATAGTGCGTGTTGCTTGCTAAAACTATATATGTAACAGAGGTGCATTTTCGAATAAGCTCCTTTTAATCAATTTGCAAGATAACATATATTATCACCACCTGATTATTTATCCCTTTTCTTTCAAATCCATGGCTAACTTGTATA
>JAIVVP010000127.1:0-5462 GCA_049189775.1 Gemmatimonadota bacterium
AATTTCTGAAAAAGGCTTGCCACTATACGGGCATACATTTGATTAGGAAAAACACAAAATTTTAATGAAGCTCATCAGAGTCTTGTCATTTTGACCCTATGGTCACCGTAGTTTCTTGTATAGCTCTATAATCTCATCTGCCAGCTTTTTCTGCCCGGCATACAATGAGCCACGATGGTTCATGTAAGTACTGCCAATGCGGTTAAGTTCCATGGGCTGTCCAAAAATATCAGAGGCTATTGCACCGGCTTCGTTAAAAAGGCAGGCCGTTGCAGCAAAGTCCCAGATACTGCCGCCACTATTACCCTTGCGAGGGTATTTAAAGTAACAGCTGTTGGGCTGTTGAAGAATGTTGCAGGCGTTCATTGCAGCGCCAGTTTTAAATTTGATAGCTGCACCTTTTAGCCCCAGGGACTGGGCTATGTGCTGAAGGCCGGTGCTGGTTTTATCAAACCAGGGATGGGCCTCAAAGCTAAAGTCGGTGTGCAGGATAAGCGGTCGATCTGGATCTAACCCGGGTAGATGAATGAGCTGTTTGTTTTTGTAGGCGCCTGATCCATCGATAGCATGATATAAATCCTGTTCGACTGGATCATAAACCACGCCGATCAGAGGTTTGCCATTTTTCGCCACCCAACAGTCCGCCTGATCTTCTGACATAGTCGTATAGGCCTCGGGTGGCAAAAGCACATGATTAAGATGCGCATGTGCAGATGCGTGATCTATAAAAAAACCACAGGCTGTACCGATCTCTTCACAGGTATCAGGGTTGTATATCACAACGGCACCTCTAGCTTGTGCTCTTACCATGGCAATATATGGAAGTTTTGTATCAGTAATTCCCCAATATTGGGCAGCGAGCAGGCTTTCACTGAAGAGGCTACCCGATAGTATGCAAAGAAACAGTATTGTCCTGTGTATTTTGAAATTCACTCTTTTCATTCCGCAAAAAGTTGTGGGGTCAGGCCTTTAAATAACAGCTTCAGTATCAATCTCCCCAAAATTATCTTCACAAGGTCAACTCTACAAGGATTCATAAACAGTAAACTCTCCTGGATTATTACTGGCTTAGTGTTATGAGTATAGTTCTTTGCCAAAAATTTAGCAGCAGAGGAAATGTGAATTATCAAGAGGTATTCGTGTCAAATTGTGATGAGAATTCGGTAATTTATATTAGAACCACACAGCGATAAAAAAATATAAAAATAATCCCATGCCAGTTGCTGATATATTCCGGTAAACGGTAAAAGACTGGATAATTAAAAGAATCATAAACAAAAAGTTTTTGCTAACAGTTTGGCGTACTTATGGTGCAATATACTTGTTGGTTTCCCGGATTTAGCACATATATTTAAGGAAGCTCTGATTAATAATAAGCAGTGGTAAAACTATGAAAAATATCTCCCAAAAAATGATCATTCTCCCGCTGATTGTTATTACAGCCCTGGCACTGGTTATTTACAAAGTGAAGTCCAGATCACCTGTCGAACACGAGGTTCTGCAGTTCCCTGTCAGAACAGTGGAAGTTATTACACTTGAAAAACTTCCTTTCCGTGCACGTGCAATTGCCTACGGGAATGTAGAGCCCGCTGTATTGCTGGAGGCCAAGGCGGAGGTCAGTGGCAAGATCAGCTACATCCATCCCCTATTAAAAAAAGGTGGCAGCCTGTCCAAAGACACAGTGGTTTTACGTATTGAACCAACCATCTTTGAATTTTCTCTGGATCAAAGCGAGGCGGGATTAGCAGGTAGCCAGTCTTCTTTAACACAATTGGAAGTTGAGGAAAAAAGTACCCGTCGTTCCCTTGAAATTGCCAGGAAGAACCTGCAGGTTGGAATCACAGAACTGGATCGGTTGCGCAGTATCCGGGAGAAAAAACTGATTGCCCAGTCAGTTGTTGATGTTGAACAACAGAAGGTTTTCCAGCTACGCCAGCAGGTTGAAGATCTACAGGGAAGACTGACCAGCTATGCCAGCCGTAAGGCCGTAACCCAGGCACAGATCAAACAATCTGAAACCCGGCTTGCTCAAAGTAAAGACACCCTGGGACGTACCGAAATTCGGCTGCCTTTTGATGCCCGTATTGGTGAAGTTTCAGTTGATAAGGGCGAATTTACTACTGTGGGCAATATTTTGTTTGAAGCATCGGGCATAAAGGCCGTTGAAATAAATGCCCAGCTACCAACACGCCAATTTCGCCCATTGATGATGGGACGCAAGCTAATCTTTGACATGCAAAACCCGGCAGATTTACAGTCAGCACTTTCCAAAATGCAACTGGAGGCAAACGTCAGGCTGGTTGGTTTCGACGGGAATATTGCAAGGTGGCAGGGTGAATTGTTACGTATTGGCGAGTCCATAGATCCCAACCGCGATATGATGGATCTGGTCGTTACTGTTAATAACCCTTATGAAGGCATTATTCCCGGGAAACGTCCTCCCTTGTTAAAAGGTATGTATGCCTCTGTGGAATTTCTTTCACCTGCCCGGGAGATGTTGGTTATACCGAGAAAAGCCATGCACCAGGGACGTGTCTATATTGCCAAAGAAAATAATCAGCTGGAAATTCGATCGGTAAAGGTTCTTCACAAACAGGGAGAATTGGTGATTATCGAAAGTGGTATCGAAGAAGGTGAAAAAATTATTATCACTGATGTCATTCCTGTGATCGAGGGCTTGCCACTTAAAACTATCCTGGCAAGTGAATATCAAAAGCAAATGGCTGAAGATGCTCTGGGTATCAGGGGCGGTATGCAATGATTCGCTATTTTGCGGCCCATCCCACCTTCAGCAATATATTGATGATGGCTATTATTGCCATTGGTTTTGCATCCTTGAGTGGGCTGAACAAAGAGTCCTTTCCACTACTCAAACCAAGCAAGGTGCAGGTTACGGCGGCCTACCCTGGCGCTAGTCCTGCCGATGTTGAGGATGGTATCTGTAACCCGTTGGAAGATGCCACCGATGGCATTAGTTTTTTAAAAGAACAGGATTGTGATGCCCGGGATAATATCGCCATCTTCACGCTGGAAATGCAGGAAGAAGGAGATATTCGTGAATTTACCGATGACATTAACACTGCCGTCGATGCCATCCAGAACTTTCCGGATAATGTCGAGGATCCAGTCATCAAGCAGTTGGGGCGGACTAACGCGGTTGCCAATATTGCCATTACTGCAGACAAACTGACTTTCACTGAATTAAAGGCCCTGGCGGAGTATTACCGCAACCGCCTGTTGGTCATGCCAGAAATTCCCATCGTCAGCATAGAGGGATTTTCTACACATCAACTTCAGGTATTAATCCGTCCCGACACCCAACAAAAATATAATCTTAGTGTCCAGGATATTTCCAACCTGATCGCAGCACAGGCACTGGAATTACCAGCCGGGATCCTGGAAGCAACGGAAACTTACTACCAACTCCACTTTGATAATGTCCGAAAAACTGCCGATGAATTGGCCGATCTGGTCATCATCAATACCCCTGAAGGCGGGGAGATCAAACTGGGTGATATTGCCAGAATCGAGGATAAATTTGAGAAGCCTGAAGAGCGCGTTGAGTTAAACGGCAAACCTGCTGCCCTTTTGAAAATCAGTAAGAACACCATTGATGACACACTTAAAGTTTCTGATGCGCTGGCTGCATTTGTCGAGCAGGAAAACAGGATCCTGCCTCAGGGAACGCGACTGACCATTGTCAATGATGGCTCCAGACTGGTACGTGACCGTCTGCAACTACTATTAAAAAATGGCTGGCAGGGGCTGATACTGGCGACCCTCACGCTACTGGTATTTTTCTCATGGCGTTACACCTTCTGGATTGCCCTGGGTCTGCCGATCTCATTTTTAGGCGGTCTTGCCATGATGGTGATATTCGGCGTGAGTATCAATATGATCTCAATGGTTGCCTTGCTGATGGCAATTGGTATTTTGATGGACGACGCCATCGTGCTGTCCGAAAGCATTGATCATGAACACCGAAAAGGCAAACCTCCGCTGGAGGCCGCCGTTGACGGTACAAAAAAAGTCTTGCGAGGTGTACTTGCTTCCTATCTCACTTCCGCCTTCTTATTCGGCAGCCTGTTGCTGATGAAAGGTGATATGGGTCAAATACTGGGCGTGTTACCTGTTGTTCTGCTCTCGGTTCTGACCATCAGTTTGATTGAAGCCTTTCTGGTATTGCCACATCACCTGAAGAATTCTTTGCAAAGCACGCAACAAAAAACATTGCCCAAATGGCGACAAAATTTTGAAAGCCATTTCCACCAGCTTCGACATACCGTTGGAGATTTGACTCAAATTGCTATGCGGTTTCGCTATATGACCGTTGGTATCGCCCTGGCGATGCTGGTTTTCTCCATTGGTCTGATTGCGACAGGCACGGTGAAATTCAAGGCATTCCCTGATCTGGAAGGTAATATTCTTGAGGCCAGAATTCTATTGCCTCAGGGAACACCATTGGCAGAAACCGAACGTATTGTGGATATTCTCCTCGATGCCCTGGATCAATCCAGTCAGGTCCTCAATCAAAATGAAACAGAAGAGTTGATCAAGAACGTACAGCTTACATACGGCAAACATGGTGATGTACCGGAAAATGGCTCACATTTAGCGAGCATTAATGTTGATCTGCTTAACACCGAAAAACGTAATACCAGGATTCAGGAACTGGTTCAGCTTTGGAAAGAAAATGCTGGCGAAATCCCTGGCGTGGTCAGTATTCAATACAAAGAACCCCGTATTGGTCCGGTTGGCCGCGCCATTCACATTCGCCTGAGCGGGCAGGACATGGATGAGCTATCAAAGGCATCGTGGGGCGTACAAAACTGGCTTAGAGGTTACCATGGCGTAAATAATTTACTGGATGATATTCGTCCAGGTAAGCCACAGTACAGTATTAAGTTAAAACCAGGCGCTTTAGCGGCGGGTGTCGACTCACGCAGTATTGCACTTCAGCTTCGTGCGGCTTACCAGGAAGTTAAAATAAGTGAAATTTATAACGGCCGTGAAGCCTATGAGATTGTTGCCAAGCTGGATAGCCAGGCTGACCATGACCTGGATGACTTTGATAATTTCACAGTATTTTCAAAGACTGGACAAGAAATCCCTCTAGGCAGTGTTGCCAGCATCACTGAACAGGAAGCCCTGTCTTGCCCGTGCAAGAGCGTTGAATATACCCATCCACGCTTTTCTGTCTTCCTCGTGCTTCGTCATCATCCTGATACTTGGTGGAGAAGCGGAAGGGATTGTCGTGAGCATAGTCACCAGTATTGCGAATAATCTTTCCGTAGGGGTCGTATTCATACTCGGCTTCCAAACTACCACTGCTGGCATCGATCAGTGAAGTTAAGTTTCCATTACCGTCATAACCGGCGTTGAGGGTCTGAGCGGTCCCGGTCACATCATAGATAGCCAACAGTCCCCCTACTCCGCCGACTCCTTGCAGGGTGTTACTGAGG
>JAIVVP010000128.1:0-5353 GCA_049189775.1 Gemmatimonadota bacterium
TTTGAGGTTAAATAGCTAGCCAAAACATTGACCTAGATGGTTAATCTCTTCTTAATTACATCAGATGTTTCATCTATTGAAATCCTGTCCTGTTTCATAGAATCTCGTTCCCTGATAGTTACTGTATTGTCTTCAAGTGTTTGGTGGTCAACAGTTACGCAATATGGAGTTCCAATTGCATCATGACGCCGGTAGCGTTTTCCAATGGCATCTTTTTCTTCATAGAAACACATGTGGTCGTATTTGAGCTTATCCATAATCTCACGAGCTTTTTCAGGTAAACCATCTTTTTTGGTGAGCGGGAAGACAGCTACCTTATAAGGTGCAAGTACAGGTGGAAGTTTCATTACTACTCGTGAAGTACCACCTTCAAGTTGTTCTTCAGTATATGAAGATGCTCCTTCGACCAGGTCTCTGACTATCAGATCATCTTCTTCTGCTTCTGTATACTGGAAATTGGTGATGGAATCGACGCGGTTTGAGAAAGGCGTTTGCCAGGCACGTTCGGTTAAATATTCAACAGCAGAAAGTGTTTCCCTGGTAAAAACCTTACCACTTGCAGGCTCTATAATAAAAAATACGTTGTCGTTCTGGACGTAAGTATTTTCCAGGGCTTCAAATTCAAGTAGCTGGGGATTATCTTCACTGAAAAACACACGATAATTGGTAGTGAAATAAATATTTTTACCACCAGTTGCTGTTAATGCGACAAAAACAAGACTCAGGACAATAATGGGCCATCGATATCTTAAAACCCATTTACCGAAGGCTTGTTCGAATTTTTTCATTATTTCATTCCTTATAAAATATGAATAACTGTGTAATATTTATGTTTATGAAGAAACCTGGTCAGGTTTTGCCAGCCCGTTAACAATCAATTCAATTACAGAGATTGCTTGTTCCTTGAATTCCTCAATAGAATACAGACTCATGAAGGTGGGAACATTGAAAATAACCAGACTCAAATGAATGGTACTTGCAGTACTGGATATGTCATCAATAGAAAATTCCCCTGTCTCATTACCGTAATATAAGATTTCTTCAATCACGGCATTTTCTGCTTCAATTTTGCTATAAACCATATCTGGTCGTTGCAGAGTAATGTTATTAACCAGTTCACTGATTTTTTCATCGTTCTCAGCCATCTCCTGGCTTATCAGTAAATCAGTCAGGACATAGGCTTTAAGTCTTTCAATGGCGCTTAACTCGGGATTTCTGATTGCTACTCGCAAGCGGTCAAGGCGTTCACACATGGACCTGTTGGCACATTCGGCGATGATGTCTTCTTTGTTTTTGAAGTAGCGGTATAAATTGGCTGCAGACATACCGATATCTGCAGCAATCTCGGCCATGGTTGTTTTGCCATAACCATAATGTCTGAAACGGTTGTGCGCTGCCTCTACGATTTGAGAACCAATATCAAGTTCTATATTTTTCTGACTTGTATTCACGGCGTTCATTTATAGCAACAAATCACTGAATATTCAATAAAATATTCAGTATTTACTGTTTTAGCAGCAAAAATGACTAGTATTAGAGTGCCTGACTTTTTGAGGTATGATGGCGTTTAGAGCAACAATTACCTCAAATTTATGCAAAATATAAAGGATCTTGAATTACTTCTTAATTCTTCGGTGCCAATTATTATTGTTGAGACTCAGGAAGAGGCTCGCCTGATAGAATTATTCACCAGATTAATCAAGAACTTACCGAAATCTTTATTTCTGTGGACTGTCACTGAGGGTCTGAAAAGACTTGATGTTGATATGCCAGCCCAGAGGCACAACAGTAAACCCATTGAGCTACTCACCCAGATCAAAGGCACCAAACATGAAGGTATTTATCTTTTAGTCGATTTTCACCCTTTTCTGGACGATCCGGTGCACGTACGTTTGTTAAAAGATATTGCATTAATGCAGGGCGATGCCTTTCACCATGTAGTTTTGATATCTCATGAAATTGAATTACCGGAAGAGCTGGAAAGATACAGTGCACGTTTTGAGTTATCCATGCC
The DNA here is from genome assembly GCA_049189775.1 of Gemmatimonadota bacterium. Classification (GTDB taxonomy): domain Bacteria; phylum Pseudomonadota; class Gammaproteobacteria; order Eutrophobiales; family Eutrophobiaceae; genus SMWN01. Next base: position 2,015 of record JAIVVP010000128.1, read on the forward strand.
AGATAGTAGCCAGATTGAAATGATGGTTCGAAGCGAGGCTAAAAGATGGGCCAGCATAAATCCCGGTGCGCGCATTGTTGTCGACAAGAAGTTCTTGAACCAAATGGTGGAAAGTCTCGTTGGTCTGCCTGTTGATGATGCTCGCAGATTAATTAAAGGTGCGATAGAGGATGATGGTGCACTGTCACAATCAGATTTGAGCACTATTATGCAGGCGAAATTTAAATTGCTGGATCAAGGCGGTGTGCTGTCATTTGAATATGACACCGCAAAGTTTGCAGATGTTGGTGGTCTTGAGGGTTTGAAACAATGGTTACAATTCCGTAGAGAAGTATTTAGTGGAGAGATTCAGAACCCGGGTCTGGATACACCTAAAGGAATCATGTTGTTAGGAGTGCAGGGTTGTGGCAAGAGCCTTGCGGCAAAATCAGTTGCTGGTACCTGGGGTGTGCCATTACTGAGGCTTGATTTTGGTTCGCTGTATAGCAAATTTTACGGAGAATCAGAAAAAAATCTGAGAGAGTCATTAGAGATGGCAGAACTGATGTCACCGTGTGTTCTGTGGATGGATGAAATTGAAAAAGGCATCAGTGTCGGTGAAAACGATGGCGGAACCTCCAGTAGGATGTTGGGTACCATCCTGACCTGGATGGCTGAAAATAAAGAAAAAGTATTTATCGTTGCAACAGCAAATAATATCGAGGCACTGCCACCAGAATTGATACGCAAAGGTCGTCTTGATGAAATATTTTTTGTGGATCTGCCTGACAGTGAAACGCGGGGAATAATCTTCGAGATACATCTGGCCAAGCGCGAATTAAATCCTGATGATTTTAATATTGAATCACTTGCAGAGAACAGTGCTGGATTTTCAGGTTCGGAAATTGAGCAAGCCATTGTGTCATCACTCTATTCTGCTTTGGCCCAAAAAATAGGGTTAAATGAATCACATTTACTTGAAGAATTATCCAGGACACGTCCCTTGTCTATAGTGATGGCAGAGAAAATAGAATCGCTCAGGGCCTGGGCAAAGAACAGAACTGTCAGTGCCAATTAAGGGCACCTTTTCAAACCAGGGAATTAATGTGTTGAAAAGAAGTTGCCAAAGGCTCGGCTACCATCCTGTGTTTTAATCTCACCTGTTATTTCCAGGGTATCGGTATCAATGATGTTCACTGTTCCATCAAACCAGTTGGTAACATAAACAGACTTGCCTGAAGGGTGTAGCGCAATTCCTTCGGGATAGTCACCCACCGTGATTGTTTTAATCACTTTTTCCTCAGTTAATAAAATAACCGAGACCGTCCCATCATGTTGGTTGGTGACAAAGATTCTGTTTTGTGTTTCATCGTGTGCAACAGCATAGGGATACCCACCAACTTTTATATTGGTGACTTTATTGTCATTATCCAGATCAATAATACTGACACTGTTAGCGCGAACATTGGCAACAAAAATTTTATTGCTTGATTTTGCAGCGGTAACACCAAAGGGTGCAGTTGCAACTGGAATAACAGCTTCGATGTTTTCTGTTTCTGCATTAATGAGCATTAAATTATGGTCATCTCTATTGGCAACATACAAGCGGTCTCCCTTTGGGCTAATTGCTAGTCCTGAGGGTGACTTACCAACTTTAATTTCCGAAATAATTTTCATGGTACCCGTGTCCATGATGGAAACGATATTCAAATACCAGTCTGCAATATAGAGTTTCTCGCCATCCGGGCTGACAACTATACCAACAGGGGCATCGCCCACTTTAATATTTTTTATCAGTGTATTGTTGCTTGTATCAATGACAGAAATTTCCTGGCTTTCAGGGTTCGAGATGTACACGCGTTTTCCATCTGAACTTGCCGTTACGCCGGCAGGGCGATGTCCTACATCTATGTTTGTGATGACCTGGTTTGAAGTTGTATCAATGACTGAAACGGTATCGCTGACCTGATTGGTGATATAAGCAAATGTTGCAGATTGTGCAGCCGATGTCACACAAAACAGGAGAAGAATTGAGAGTAAATAATTCAAGGTGACTTTAAAATCAGAAGATGATGAATTCTTCAGGAAGGATAGTTTAGAAAAAATCAGGGAAGCTGGAGTTAAGTTAATCCAGCTTCCCTGATTAAGAATTTATTCAGACAGTTTTTTGATATTTTCCATTCCTGCTTTATAAAAAATAGTTAACTTTTCAGTTGCGTATTCATCACTTAATTCATGGGGTGGAGTAGGTCCCTGGTAGGAACGGTAAAATGCGCCTTTCCATTTGAGCATAGATCCACCTTTGCCATTATCTGTTATGGTAATGGTCAAACCATGTGTAGTGATAGGGTATGCCTTGAGTTTCTGGCCATCTTCCATGTAATGCTGGATCATGAAAGTTTCTGGTTTATATTTTGCCAGGATCTCTCTTATCTGTTCACCACCTTCCAGCGTGATCACGCGTACTGATTCTGGTTCATTACCTTTGTCAGAGTAACAATCAATTACTGTTGGGTGCCAGTCCTTGATAGAGCAATAATCGCTAATTACGGCCCAGACTTTTTCCGGGCTGGCATTAATTTCTATTTCCTCGACCAGCAATACTCTTGATGGACCATGAGCCATGGTAATTGTCGGGGTTAATGCAGGGGCAAAAAAGGCAGCAAGTAAGCAAAAATTTATAATTATTTTCATCATTTTCTCCAGATATTCGGAATTATCTCGTCCTGTTTTTCTAGCGAAATTTAGCGAGACCGCAGGATTATACATTCAAAACCTGTGTTGGGAAGTCCTTAACCCACCGTTTCCCTGGAAATTTCGCCTAATACAATAAATAGGACGGGAAAGGTGGATTGAGGTTCCATGGTCAAATTTATGATGGTGTTCACATCATTAATGGTGATTTGATGAAACTTTAAAATTATACTTGGTGTCTCAATTAGTGATGTCGAGAACAAAATACTTGTATTTTCGCAGTGTACCTAGATCGTAATCGCTGGGCATGTAGTTACTGGAACATTCCAATTAGCTGATATCATATTAAGCATTGGTAAGATTAAGTTTGAAAAACAGGAGGCGTTCAAAAATGCGCAACATAATATTTGTTTTGATAGGTTTATGCCTGTTATCTACAGGGCCTGTGGTTTCTGCTGAAGAAATTACTACGGCTGTTGTTAAGGCAGGTGTCCAGGGTGCTTTTAATGAATTAGAAAGGCAGATGATTAGAAAATATTTCAGTGAGCATGAATATGTTCATTATGTAGAAGGCAACGATGATTATAAAAAAGGTTATAAATATAAGGGGAAACCAAAGAACAAAGGAAAGAACAAGGGCTTGCCTCCTGGTATTGCCAAAAATCT
>JAIVVP010000129.1:0-5341 GCA_049189775.1 Gemmatimonadota bacterium
CAGGCCCATAAAGGTTTCCTGTCTACCGCCCATAACAACGCCTAGCCTGATGATTTCTGCGAGACCTCTGGTGATTAAAGCTGCGCGGGTATTTGAACCGAAGCCCAGGCCATCAGCAATACCAGCAGCAATAGCCATCACATTCTTGACTGCGCCGCCCACCTCAACACCGATGATATCGTCGTGTGTATAGGTTCTGAAAACTTCATTATGGAATTTCTCGGCAAACCAGGCTGCAGTTTCTAAATTGGAACCTGCAATTGTCACTGCTGTTGGCAAACCGGCAGCGACTTCCTTCGCAAAAGAGGGACCAGACAATACGACTGTACTGGCCTTATCTCCAAGACACTCTTCAACGACCTTATGATTCAGATATTGTGTGCCGGCTTCCAGGCCTTTGCAGGTAAGACATATTTTTAACTTGTCACCACCGTGTTTATCAATGATTTCAAGAACACTTCGTAAACCCGTACAAGGAACAGCAAGCACTATCTCGTTGCATTCACTGAGGCAAGACTCAAGATCATCCATCGGCAAAAGACCTTCTGGAAAACTTGCATCTGGAAGGTAACGCTTGTTGCAACCCTGCGCCTTTAACTCTGCAATATGCGAGCTGTCTCTTCCCCAGAGATAAACAGAATGACCATTGCCAGCGAGCACCATTGCCAGGGCAGTCCCCCATGAACCTGCACCAACAACAAGTATCGGTTTTTTCATTATCTACCTGTGCTTATTATCAGATTCAAGATTTTATCCCACCAAATCATGTTTCAAAATTTCGAGTCAATGTTTCGTTTCTGTTTCAGCCGATACGTCTGGATTTTGTTCCTGCATTTGCTGCTGCTGATATAAGGCTTCAAAATTGACCGGTGCAAGCAAAAGTTGTGGGAAACCACCCCGCGTGATCAGATCCGCAACGTGCTCACGTGCAAAGGGGAAAAGAATATTGGGACATACTGTTGCCACCATGCGCCCGATAACTTCCTCAGGAAAACCATCAATATGAAAAATACCTGCCTGATGTGCCTCAACCAGATAGGCAGTTTTCTCTTCCACGGTAACGGTCACTGTAACGGTCAAGACAACCTCATAGAGTTTATCGCCTATGGGCCGAGCCTCACTGCCAAGATTCATATTTACTGCAGGTTTCCATTCTTCGGTAAATATTTCCGGAGAATGTGGTGTCTCGAAAGACAAATCCTTGATGTAAATTTTTTGTGGTGCGAACTCGCCCTGAGTTATCTCTTCGGCGCCTGCTTCAGCATTTTTATCTTCTTCAGCCATTAAAATAAATCCTCTGGGTAATATTCGCCATCATTAAGACTTTCCCCTGGTCAAAGGTAAGCTGGCATTTTGCCACGCGTTGATACCACCTTTTAAAGCATAAAGTTTTTCAAAGCCCTTCATTTTTAGACTTCGTGCAACACGTACTGATTCCTGGCCCTGACCACAACAGATAACCAGGGTTTTATCCTTGTATTTTTCCAGTTCTTTTTCCCGCTCACCCAGCTTTGCCGAATCTATATTGACGGCATTTATGATGTGTCCATTCTCGAAATCACTAGCAGTCCGTATATCCAGAACCGCTGCATCTTCATGATTTATCAGGCGCGTAACTTCAGCGGGGACAATTTGAGATGAGCCCATGGCGCTGAAAAACATGTTCCAGAACAGTAACGACGATATCGCCACAAGCAATGAAACCAGAAATAAATGATTAGCGATGAATTCCGGAATTCTTTCCATAATATTTTAGCTTTTGTCCTCGGCAGAACCTGATAATGAGGCGTGCATGATACGTTATACCCAAACTACTTGGAAATGTAGATTTCCAGGCAGTTCCTGTCTTCAATCAGTCTATGTTAAGTATCTAACTTTTGTATGCTAAAATTCGCCGAAATGAATGGACATGAGACGCAATTCACCTTGAATTCAGCAACCAAATTGCAGCCCATCATGTGCCTCTGTCACTCTTGAAAGTCATCCGACAACAAACTTTCGAACAGTGCATACCTGTTTTTACGATGCTGAGTAATACCAAGCGAACGAATCTATAGATGCAGCCACCAATCAAACCGCTCATCCTGATTATTCTGGACGGCTGGGGATACACAGAGAATACCGTCTATAACGCTATCTACAGTGCAAAAAAACCTGTTTGGGAAAAACTCTGGCTTGAATGTCCACGCATGCTAATCCAGGCATCAGGGACAGATGTCGGTCTTCCCTCCCACCAAATGGGAAATTCAGAAGTCGGGCATATGACCATTGGCTCTGGTCGTCTGGTCGATCAGGAATTTTCAAGAATTACACGGGCCATTAAGGATGGTTCCTTTTTCAGAAACGAGATCCTTAATGATGCCTTTAATCGAGCAACCAAAAATAACAAGGCTGTACACATCCTGGGATTGCTCTCCCCCGGTGGCGTGCATAGTCATCAGGAACATATATTCAAGCTAATGGAACTGGCAAATCAATTTGGCGTTGAAAAGATTTATCTGCATGCATTTCTGGATGGTCGCGACACACCTCCCAAAAGTGCTGAAGAAAATATTCTCATGGCCCAGCTAAAAATGAAGGAACTGGGAAGAGGTCGCTTTGCCAGCATCATTGGCAGGTTCTATGCCATGGACAGGAATAATCGCTGGGAAAGAACCCAACAGGCCTATGACCTGATTAGCCAGGGGAAAGCTGATTATCGATCGGAAGATCCATTTATTGCTGTGGATATGGCTTATGCCCGAGGGGAGACTGATGAATTTGTCAGCGCCACGGCCATCACCAAACACGGTGAGCCTCCGATTCAGGTAGAGGATGGAGATGTCATTGTTTTTGCAAATTATCGTGCGGATCGGGCGAGACAATTGGCCCGTGCCTTTACTAAAGAAGATTTCCAGGGCTTCCCAAGAGAAAATATTCCCAGGCTTGATACATTTATCAGCTTGACTGAGTACAAGGCGAGCTACGAGTTTCCTGTCGCTTTCCCGCCCAAGAGTCTGGACAATGTCTTTGGTCAATATATTTCTGAACTTGGCCTGAAGCAGCTACGTATCGCAGAAACTGAAAAATATGCACATGTCACTTTCTTCTTTAACGGTGGTGAAGAACAGGCATTCGATGGCGAAGATCGGATATTGATACCCTCACCTCATGTTCGTACCTACAATATGGAACCGAAGATGAGTGCCTTTGAAATCACTGATAAGCTAACTGAGGCAATTCAAAGTGGTAAATATGATGCCATTATATGTAACTATGCCAATGCCGACATGGTCGGTCATACGGGTGATTTTCAGGCAACCATCAAGGCTGTTGAAGCAATTGATACATGTCTCGGGAAAGTCATTGAAGCTGCAAAAAAGGCAAATACTGATATTTTAATCACTTCTGATCATGGCAATGCAGAACAAATGACAGCCTATGCCACTGAGAAAATAAAATCCGACCAACACACTGCCCATACCACTAACCTGGTTCCACTTATCTATATTGGTCGCGATGCTGAAGTCATATCAGGGCTATCAGGCACGCTATCAGATATCGCCCCGACAATGTTATATTTAATGGGACTTGAAGTACCTCAGGAAATGACAGGAAAGCCTTTGCTGAAATTACAATGACCACCTCCTCAACATGTCTCAGCCTGTCACTATGCAATAGTTATAGTTACCTGCAGAGATGCTTTTTGTTTACACCTGTTTTTATTTGCCTCACCAGCCTGCCACTTCACGCCGAAGATCTCGAAGAAAAATCCGCAGAGTTAGATTCAGTCAGACATCAAATTAAAGATGTCAAAACCAGCATGGAGAAAGCACGTCTTGAAACAGATACCCTGCAAACTGAATTAAAGAAAAATGAAACCTCTGCCGGAAATATCGCTCTGAATATCAGGGAAATTGAAAGGCAGTTACAACAAAGAAACAAACGCCTGAATCAGTTGAACGACAGGAAGTCACTTCACGATAAAGCACTGACTGAACAGAAACGGGCCCTGTCCCGGCAGATACGTTCAGCTTACATGGTAGGTAAAAATGACTATATGAAATTATTGCTGAACCAGGAAGACCCTGCCAGGGTCGGCAGGGCACTCGCCTATTATGATTATCATAACCAGGTCAGGGCACAGCGAATTAATTCGGTCAATACAGAAATCGAAACAATTACTAAACTGGAAAATAACATCAAGCGTGAAAATAATGCCCTGCTCAAACTTAAGGAAAACCAACTTGCAAAAAATAGAGAAATTTCCCAGTCAAGAAGAGAAAGAGAAAACATTCTTGCAAAACTGTTGAATGAACTCGAAAAACAGGGATTTGAATTACAGGCATTGCAACAACAGGAACAGGAAACAAAAAACCTCCTGGAAAAACTCATCGAAGAACAAGCCAGAGATGACCGTGGAAGTGTAGCTTTCTTTGAAGATATCCCGCCTTTTAACAGTCTCAAGGGCAAACTGGATTGGCCGATAAAAGGAAAATTATTAACTCGCTTTGGGAGTCACAAACAAGGCGGTAAATTAAAATGGCAGGGCGTCATCATAAATGCTGAAATCGGTGTGGATGTACAGGCGGTCAGTGGCGGTCAGGTCGTTTTTGCAGACTGGTTTCGAAATCTGGGACTGCTGATTATCATCGATCATGGTGATGGTTATATGAGCCTGTACGGTTATAATCAAAGCTTATTGAAAAAAACCGGAGACTGGGTGCTACCAGGTGAAGTCATCTCCCTTGCCGGCGATAGTGGTGGACAGCTTCGTTCTGGTGTTTATTTCGAGATAAGAAATAATGGTACACCGGTTAACCCTGCCAGGTGGTGCAGGAATTAGTACAAAATATTTTGCTACAAAACAATAGACCGTATAAACGAGAAATCTTAAGTAGCCTCAAATTCCCTTACATGAGGCTCGGAGAAAAAAATGAATAATGCCTTTCGTAATCTTTTTATTTGCCTGTTAATTTTACTGGCTGGTGCTCGAGTGGTCATCGGAGAAGCCGAATCGCCTGAACTTGAAGCGCTGCCCCTGAATGAGCTACGCACCTTTACTGAAATTTTTGCAAAAATAAAAAGTGATTATGTTGAGCCGGTAGATGACAAGGAGTTACTTGAGAATGCCGTCCGCGGCATGAAGGAAGGTGCCTTCGACTATGTGACCAAGCCCGTGCTCGACGACGAGGCGCGGGACGGCGTGCTCGAGCCCCTGCGCAGCGAAGGCGACCTGCGTTACCGCGCCTGGATCGAGCGCAACCGCGCCTATGTCGAGGAGAAGACGAACGGCCAGGTGGGCTACGTCTACGTGCCCGACACCGCCTTCGGGGGGCGCAACGACTTCGTGCGCCAGTAC
>JAIVVP010000130.1:0-5290 GCA_049189775.1 Gemmatimonadota bacterium
GAATATTGTTTGTGGACATCATCAGGACTCTGGCTTCCACCTGTGCCTCTACCGAAAGGGGGACGTGGACTGCCATCTGATCGCCATCAAAATCTGCATTAAACGCCATGCAGACCAGTGGATGCAGTTGGATGGCTTTTCCCTCTATGAGAACAGCCTCAAAAGCCTGCATTCCAAGCCTATGTAACGTAGGGGCACGATTCAAAATAACCGGGTATTCGGTGACAACCTCATCGAGAACGTCCCATACCTCCTGAGCTCCCTTTTCCACCATTTTACGTCCGCTTTTTATGGTGGTTACATACCCTTTTCTCTCGAGTTTGTTATAAATAAAAGGCTTGAAAAGCTCCAGAGCCATTTTCTTGGGGATGCCACATTGATGGAGACGCAGGTGCGGGCCAACAACGATAACAGAACGGCCTGAATAATCGACACGTTTACCCAGCAGGTTCTGACGGAAACGACCCTGCTTGCCCTTGATCATATCGGCAAGTGATTTCAGCGGCAGTTTATTGGTACCTGTGATCGCGCGTCCACGACGACCATTATCCAGTAAGGCATCTACAGACTCCTGCAACATACGTTTCTCATTGCGTACAATGATATCTGGCGCACTTAAGTCCAATAGGCGTTTCAATCGATTATTGCGGTTGATCACGCGACGATATAGATCATTCAGATCTGAAGTTGCAAAACGACCACCATCCAGTGGTACCAAAGGCCTGAGTTCAGGCGGTAATATTGGCAGTACCTTCAGAACCATCCATTCCGGCTTGTTCCCGGAAGACATAAATGCTTCCAGGAGTTTCAGTCGCTTGGTCATTTTTTTGAGTTTTGTCTCGGATTTGGTTTCTGGAATCTCACCACGTAAGGTATCTACTTCTTCCTTAACATTGGTAGACATCAATAATTCACGTATCGCTTCAGCACCCATACGGGCATCAAATTCATCACCATATTGTTCTATGGCTTCCAGATAATTTTCTTCTGTCATCAGCTGACCACGCTCAAGCTCAGTCATGCCCGGATCAATCACAACATAGGCTTCGAAATACAGAACCCTTTCAATTTCACGCAGGGTCATATCCAGCATTAAACCCATCCTTGAAGGCAGGGATTTCAGATACCAGATATGTGCAACCGGACTTGCCAGCTCAATGTGTCCCATACGTTCACGACGAACTTTGGACAAGGTGACTTCAACGCCACACTTCTCGCAGACAACACCGCGATGTTTTAATCTTTTATATTTTCCGCAAAGGCATTCATAATCCTTTACCGGGCCAAATATCTTGGCACAAAAGAGGCCATCTCTTTCCGGTTTGAAGGTACGGTAATTGATCGTTTCGGGTTTCTTGACCTCGCCATAAGACCACGAACGAATTTTCTCAGGAGAGGCAAGGCCAATAGAAATGGCATCGAACTCCTCAACCTGGCCCTGTTGTTTTAAAAGTCTTAATAAATCTTTCAAGGTCTGCACCCTCCACAAGACAATACAACTAATACATAAAAATTATTTAGATTCATTCTGCTAAGCGCCATGGTTAATTTTGTTTCAGTGCAATGTTAATACCGAGTGAACGGATTTCCTTAACCAGCACATTAAATGACTCAGGCATGCCTGGATCTGTACGATGGTCTCCATCAACAATGCTCTTGTACATTTTGGTCCTGCCATTGACGTCATCAGACTTCACTGTAAGCATTTCCTGCAAGGTAAAGGCCGCACCGTATGCTTCAAGGGCCCAGACTTCCATTTCACCAAAACGCTGCCCACCAAATTGCGCCTTACCACCCAACGGCTGTTGCGTCACCAGACTATATGGTCCGGTTGAACGTGCATGCATCTTGTCATCAACCAGATGGTTGAGTTTCAACATGTACATGTAACCCACTGTGACAGGCCTGTCGAAGGCATCGCCTGTACGTCCATCATAAAGTGTGATTTGACCACTCTCAGGCAGGCCGGCAAGTTTCAACATGCCTTTGATTTCAGACTCATCAGCACCATCGAACACAGGTGTTGCCATGGGCACACCGCCTCGTAAATTGCGAGACAGGTCAAGGATTTCTTCATCAGTGAAACTCTTCAGGTCTTCCTGCTTACCACTGGTGTTGTAAATCTTATCCAGGAATTTTCTAATTTTGCCTACATCGGCCTGTGCGTCCAGCATCTCGGATATTTTATTCCCCAGGCCCTTTGCAGCCCAACCCAGATGGGTCTCCAGGATCTGACCTACATTCATACGTGAGGGAACACCCAGGGGATTCAGCACCACATCGACCGGCTCACCATCTTTGGTATGAGGCATATCTTCAACAGGAACAATCATTGAAATCACACCCTTGTTTCCATGCCGCCCGGCCATTTTGTCACCTGGCTGAATGATTCGTTTTACCGCGAGATAAACCTTAACCATCTTTAATACACCAGGGGCAAGATCATCACCCGATATCAGCTTGGCTCTTTTCTCCTCGAACATTTCATCAAATTCAACACGCAAACGACCATGTTGCTCTATCATCTGTTCGAGTTGGCGATTAGCAGCTTCATTTCGGAGTCGAATCTCGAACCATTTTTCTCGTGGAGTTTCTGCTAAATATGCCTTGGTAATCTTTGTTTCAGCTTTTAAACCATCTGGGCCACCCTCAGCCAGTTTACCCAGTAACAGGGTCTCAATCCGCTGGTAAATGCCTTCTTCCATGATGCGCATTTGATCACTCAGATCCTTGCGTACACTCTTTAGTTCTGATTCTTCAATTTCCAGGGCGCGCGCATCTTTATCAACACCATCACGCGTAAACACCTGAACATCGATTACCGTACCATTGGTACCTGAAGAAACGCGTAATGAGGTATCTTTCACGTCAGAGGCTTTCTCACCAAAGATTGCCCTTAACAACTTTTCTTCTGGAGTTAACTGGGTTTCACCTTTCGGTGTCACTTTGCCTACCAGAATATCTCCTGGATTCACTTCGGCGCCTATAAATACAATTCCGGATTCATCAAGTTTGTTCAGCGCATGTTCACTAACATTAGGAATATCCGCGGAGATTTCTTCCTGACCCAGTTTGGTATCACGTGCCACACAGGTCAGTTCTTCAATATGGATCGTGGTAAAGCGTTCTTCCTTCACCAAACGTTCCGAGATAAGGATTGAATCCTCAAAGTTGTAACCATTCCAGGGCATAAATGCGACTTTCATATTTTGCCCAAGCGCCAACTCACCCAGATCGGTTGAAGGGCCATCGGCCAGTACATCTTTTGCTGCAACCATATCACCCGGTTTGACCAGTGGTTTCTGGTTAATACAGGTGTTCTGGTTGGAACGTGTGTACTTCGTCAGGTTATAAATATCAACACCAGGCTCGCCCGCTATGACTTCATCATTATTTACCCGCACCACAATACGGCTGGCATCAACAGAGTCGACAAGGCCTCCACGATCAGCAATCACCGTGACACCTGAATCTGTCGCCACCGTTCTTTCTATACCGGTACCGACCAATGGTTTATCTGCACGCAGAGTAGGCACAGCCTGACGTTGCATATTTGATCCCATCAAGGCCCTGTTCGCATCATCATGTTCCAGGAACGGTATCAATGCTGCTGCCACGGAAACAATCTGCCTTGGCGAGACATCCATATATTCAACTGTATCCGGTGTCGACAGGGTAAATTCATTTTGATGACGACTTGAAACCAGGCTATCCGTCAGACGGCCCTTGTTATCTGTCGTTGCACTTGCCTGCGCGATGACGTGATCACTTTCTTCAATCGCGGAAAGATATTCTATTTCATCTGATACCTTGCCCTTGTTCACCTTGCGGTAGGGTGTTTCCAGGAAACCGTATTCGTTGGTTCTGGCGTAAATCGCCAGTGAGTTAATCAAACCAATATTTGGCCCTTCAGGTGTTTCAATCGGGCATACTCGACCATAATGTGTCGGATGTACGTCACGTACTTCAAAACCGGCACGTTCACGCGTCAGCCCGCCAGGACCCAGCGCTGAAATGCGTCGTTTGTGTGTAATTTCAGATAGTGGATTATTCTGATCCATGAACTGGGATAACTGACTTGAACCAAAAAATTCCTTAACCACCGCTGATACCGGTTTGGCATTGATAATTTCCTGTGGCATCAGTCCTTCAGAATCTGCCAGGCCAAGACGCTCTTTAACTGCACGCTCAACACGTACCAGACCAACACGGAATTGATTTTCAGCCATCTCACCGACACTTCTGACACGTCTGTTACCGAGATGGTCAATATCATCAACATTGCCTTTACCATTTTTTATATCGATCAATAATTTCAGAACTTCAGTGATGTCTTCTTTGGATAGAATACCTTCACCAACAATTTCTTTACGACCAACCCTTCTGTTAAATTTCATACGCCCAACAGCAGATAAATCATAACGGTCAGGACTGAAGAACAGATTTTTGAACAGGTTCTCGGCAGAATCCTTTGTCGGTGGTTCACCCGGGCGCATCATGCGATAGATTTCAACCTGTGCCTCAAGTGGCGTGGTTGAGGCATCAATCCTTAATGTATCGGCAATGTAAGGCCCACGATCCAGGTCATTGGTATACAATGTTTCAATCGTCAACTCTTTAAATGCAAGTAACTGTTCCAGCAGTTCTTCTGTTATTTCTGTATTCGCTGCTGCAAGCAATTCACCTGTTTCCAGATCGACAATATCCTTTGCCAATACTTGCTCAATCAGATATTCAGCTGGCACCATCAATTCTTTTAATCGAGATTTTTCCATCTCCCGGATGTGGCGTGCAGTAATTCGTCTTTCATTTTCAACGATCACTTTGCCTTTTTTATCCTTGATATCGAATGTCGCAGTTTCACCGCGCAAACGATCCGGTATCAGGGTGAGGGCAACGCCCTTCTTGCTGATTTTGTATTCATTGGTATCGAAAAAGATATCGAGCATTTCCTGGGTTTCATAGCCCAGTGCGCGTAGCAAGATAGTTGCAGGTATCTTTCTGCGGCGATCGATACGACAATAAACCAGATCCTTGGGATCAAACTCGAAATCAAGCCATGAACCACGGTAGGGAATCACACGTGCAGAGAACAGCAATTTCCCGGAAGAATGAGTTTTGCCTTTATCATGTTCAAAGAACACACCTGGAGAACGATGCAATTGGGAAACGATGACACGTTCTGTACCATTAATAACGAAGGCACCCGTTGGTGTCATCAACGGGATCTCACCCATGTAGACTTCCTGTTCCTTAATGTCTTTTACGACCTTCTTGTTCAGCCCCGCTT
>JAIVVP010000131.1:0-5283 GCA_049189775.1 Gemmatimonadota bacterium
ACGATCTCAGGGGCAGTTTTCTTTTGGGTACTTTTCTTTAGTCTGTACAAAGAAAAGTATCACGCCGCTAGAAGGCGGAATCAATACTGTGATAACTGTAAGATCTTAAGGATTAGTAAAGGCAGCCTTTCAGGCGGGAAAGATTTGACTGGATACTGGTATGCACCAGTATGACGAGGGGTCAGTCGGGAACGACGGATAACAAAGCTAGCTCGATAATGCCAACTTCAAAGCAGAAACAAAAGCCTCGTTCTCATCTTCTGTCCCCACCGTTACCCGTAAACAATCTTCCAGCACAGGAAAACTCGCAGAGACATTCTTGATCAAAATTCCCTGTTTCAATAATGCTGCGGAAATTTCATCTGCTGATTTTTCAGTAGCTTTAAACAAAATAAAATTTGCAGAGCTTTGCCAGGGATAAACACCATCAATGACCTGTAACTGTTCAAACAAAGCAGAACGATTGGCGCAAATTATTTCAGCCTGTTGTTCAAGAATTTCATAACGTGACAAAATTAATTCTGCCAACTTCTGTGAAAGCGTATTGATATTGTATGGCAGACGTAATTTATCCAGTTCGTTTAACCACAATGCAGGCCCGGTAAGAATTCCCAAACGTAATCCAGCCAGACCAGATTTGGATAATGTTCGCATCACCACAAGATTGTCGAACTCTCCAAGTCGCTGCATAAATGATTTTTCAGAAAACGCAGAATAGGCCTCATCCACTACCACCAGACCAGGGGCAGCATGAATAATTTCATTGATGGTTTCTTCGTCAAATAAATTTCCCGTCGGATTATTTGGATATGCCAGAAATACGATTGCCGGTTGGTGCTTTTCGATTGCGGACAACATGGCTTCACTGTCCAGTGAAAAGTCATCACGATTTAAATCGACCCCGACATATTTCGCACCAACGGTGTCAGCAATGATCTTGTACATTACAAATCCAGGCTCAGGAGCCAGGATGGTCTTACCTGAATGTGCGACTGCCAGGGCAATGATTTGAATCAGTTCGTCTGAGCCATTACCCAGCATGATCTCCATGCCTTCTGGTATATCCATTGCCTCACGCATGCTTTGTTTCAGGTCACTGGCATCGGGATCTGGATAACGATTGATTTCAGCTCCCGTTATCACCTGCAAAATCTCCTCCTGTAATTCGACGGGCAGGAGATAAGGATTTTCCATGGCATCCAGTTTGATTAAACCTGCCGCATCAGGCACATGATACGCGCGAGCCGCAAGTAGCTCCGGTTTAATCCACTGTTGTAATCGCTCTTCTGGAGAAGGCTTGTCGTGATTACTCATAATGGGCCGTCAGGATTTGATTCGATATTCTGCAGAGCGTGCGTGTGCTGTCAGTCCTTCTCCATGTGCCAGTACGGAAGCTGTCGCTGCCAATGATGACGCGGACTGTTCCGTACACATGATGACTGAAGATCGTTTTTGAAAATCATAAACACCCAGAGGTGAAGAAAACCTGGCGGTACGTGCTGTCGGCAAGACATGGTTAGGTCCCGCACAATAGTCACCCAGGGCTTCCGCTGCATAATGACCCATAAAGATGGCGCCAGCATGTCGGATTCTGGGTAGCAATGGTTCCGGTTCCGTCATAGAAAGTTCCAGATGCTCCGGTGCAACCTGATTGACAAGTTCAATGGCTTCGTCGATATCTTTAACAAGAATCAGGGCACCATTTTTTTCCAGTGAGCTTTTGATAATGTCTTTACGTTCCATCTCTGGCAATAATCGTTTGATACTTTCCTCAACGGCATCAAGAAACTCAAGCTTTGGGCAAACCAGAATGGAACAGGCCTCTTCGTCATGTTCTGCCTGGGCAAACATATCCATCGCCACCCAATCCGGATTACTTCCCCCATCACTGACGATGAGTACTTCCGATGGTCCCGCGATCATATCGATACCCACGGTACCAAAGACCTGTCTCTTGGCGGTTGCGACATAAATATTTCCCGGGCCAACGATCTTGTCCACTTTTGGCACTGTTGCAGTTCCATAAGCCAGTGCCGCCACCGCCTGTGCACCACCGATGGAGAATACCTTGCTGACACCGGCAATCGCTGCCGCAGCCAGGACCATCTGGTTCTTTTCACCTTTTGGAGTTGGCACGACCATGATAATTTCAGACACTTCGGCAACATGGGCAGGGATTGCATTCATAAGCACAGATGAGGGATAGGCTGCCTTACCACCGGGCACATAGATGCCAACGCTGTCCAGAGGCATGACTTGCTGGCCTAATGTATTGCCTTCTTTATCTTTGTATAACCATGATTCCATCTTCTGTCTTTCATGGTATTCGCGCACCCTGCTTGCTGCATGTTCCAGCCCCTCGCGGAGCTCAGACGGGATTGCTGCCAAAGCTGCTTCAAGTTCTGCTGCTGGTATTTCAATCTCATCAAGGCTTGCATCACGATCATCAAAGCGGTTGGTGTATTCCAGAAGCGCTTCGTCGCCGCGTGTTCTGACATCGGCCAGAATTGATTCGACAGTTCGGCTGATTTCTACAGTGGGTTCATCTGTATTGGAGAGTAATGAATCTAGTTGTTCTTTAAAAACAGCATCAGAACTGTTCAAACGACGGAGTTTCATTTTGCTTCTACGACTTCTGTCAGCTTTTCTATCATTGGTTTGATGAGATCATTTTTCATCTTCATTGCACCTTTGTTGACAATCAACCTGGAGCTGATGTCCGTGATGGTTTCGACTTCGACAAGGCCATTGGCTTTCAAGGTATTGCCTGTATCAACCAGATCAACAATCTGATCGGCCAAACCAAGCACCGGTGCCAGCTCCATAGAGCCATATAGTTTAATAATTTCGACCTGCTTGCCCTGACTGGCAAAATAATTGCGCGCGGTATTAACATACTTGGTGGCAACGCGTTTTCTTCCACCCTTGTCTTCATTCCTGGAATTTTTTAGTTCCGCAACCACCATCTTGCACTGGGCGATTTTCAGATCAAGTGGTTCATACAGCCCGTTACCATTATGTTCCAACAGGACATCCTTACCGGCAATACCAATATCAGCCGCACCATATTCCACGTAAGTCGGAACATCTGTTGCCCTGACGATAATAATCTTCACCTCGGGGCGATTTGTTTCCAGAATCAACTTGCGCGTTGTCTCTGGTGCTTCGGTGGGATAAATATCCAGCGCAGCCAGTAGTGGCATGGCATCTTTAAAGATGCGCCCCTTTGAGACAGCGATTGTAATATTATCGGACATTAGTCAACCTTCCTGAATTAAACACGTAAGCGGAATCAGGCAACCCTGCGTATATACGCACCGAGCTGCGTCAATTTTTCCTCAATCGTTTCATAACCCCTGTCGATATGGTAAATACGGTCAACAACCGTATCTCCTTCTGCAACCAGGCCTGCTAAAACAAGACTGGCCGATGCACGAAGATCCGTTGCCATGACTGGTGCACCCGTTAAACCATCAACACCGGTACTGATGGCAGTGTTGCCTTCCAGCTTCAGATCCGCCCCCATTCGTTGTAATTCCTGCACATGCATAAACCGGTTTTCAAATACTGATTCCGTAATCACACCACCGCCTGTTGCAATACAGTTCATGGCTGTGAATTGTGCCTGCATATCTGTTGGAAAAC
Source organism: Gemmatimonadota bacterium (assembly GCA_049189775.1). Taxonomy (GTDB): domain Bacteria; phylum Pseudomonadota; class Gammaproteobacteria; order Eutrophobiales; family Eutrophobiaceae; genus SMWN01. The sequence goes on from JAIVVP010000131.1 coordinate 3,646, forward strand.
CCGGGAACGGCACCGTATGAATATCAACCGCTTTTGGCCGTCGTCCTTCCATGTCCAGAGTGATTGTATCCTCATCAACATCAATACTGGCTCCTGCCTCGGTTAATTTCGAAAGTACTGCATCAAGTAAATCTGCCTTGGTATTTTTTAATTTGATCTTGCCTCCAGTCATGGCAGCAGCCACAAGATAGGTCCCTGTTTCTATCCTGTCCGGCATTATTTTGTAGTTGGTACCAGAGAGTTTTTCTACCCCTTCTATTTCTATTCGATCTGTTCCTGCTCCCTTGATTTTAGCACCCATACTGATCAAACAATTGGCCAGATCTAGCACTTCAGGCTCACGTGCAGCATTTTCAAGGACAGTGGTTCCCTCTGCCAGGGTTGCGGCCATCATCAAATTTTCTGTACCGGTTACCGTGACAAGATCCATTGTCAGGTGTACACCTTTCAATTTTTTGGCAGTCGCACGGATATAACCACCTTCAACCTGAATATCAGCACCCATAGACTGCAAACCATGTAAGTGGATATTTACAGGTCTCGAACCAATGGCACAACCGCCAGGCAATGAAACATCGGCTTTACCATATTTCGCCAACAGTGGTCCCAATACTAAAATTGATGAGCGCATTGTCTTCACCAAATCGTAAGGTGCAAAAAACTCCTTGATTTTGGTGCTATCAATTTCAAGGTTCATATGTTCGTCGATGGTCATCTCTGAACCCATTCGCGCCAGCAAACCTATGGTTGTTGTAATATCATGCAAATGCGGCACATTACTGATTGTGACCGGGTCATCAGCCAGAATTGTGGCAGCCAGAATAGGCAAAGCCGCATTCTTGGCACCAGAAATTCTGATTTCTCCTTGCAGTGGTCGCCCACCTTTTATCATTAACTTATCCATCGTAACTGTATTAATTCTGCCTATATAATTCCTGTCTAAATGCCTTTAAGATTTTTCTGTTGTTGCCACTCTTCTTTGGTATATGTGTTGATTGACAAGGCATGTATATCGCCACCAACCCTGTCACCCAAAGTCTGATAAACCATCTGATGTTGTTGCACCATGTTTTTGCCTGAGAAATCATCACAGACAACAACAGCCTGAAAATGGCGACCGTCCCCCTCAACATGTACTTCACAATCAGTAAATCCTTGCTCGATCTTCTGCTTGATTTCCTCAACCTGCATGTGTAACTCCTGACAAATCCCGATAAAAATAGTCAAACAGAAAAACCAGCCTGCATGAATAAAAAGCAGGCTAGTTTACATGATTTATGACGATTTCAGCATCAAAGAATTGATGCTGGCAAGAAAAGCACTTAATACTGCTTATTTATGTGATATTAGATAGAAAATACCAGAATAATATCAGTTGGAAGCCGTACTATCCCCGGCAGTAACCATGGTTGCGTTACGTTGTGACAGCTTGCTGATCAGGGAATCGAACCCATCTTTTCTAATTTGAGAGGCAAATGACCCTCGATAGGTAGATACCAGACTCACACCATCAACGACGAGATCAACGACCTTCCATTCACCACCGCTAACATGCATACGATAATCAATTGGCACAGCAGTTGATCCAGACTGATTGATCTTTGTTTTAACCACAACCAGATTAGAGTCAGGATTTTT
>JAIVVP010000132.1:0-5283 GCA_049189775.1 Gemmatimonadota bacterium
CGCCGCCTGATGGCATACCATTGGAAAGCAGCTGTTTAGAATATTCGACCCCGTAATGCCTTCGTCTTTCCTCGTCGTGTTTTGCTATCCAGCCGCTTCTTCTTTGACCCCTTGCTTGGTTTTGTTGGCCGTCTTTTTTTCTGAACAACTGTGACACCTAAAATTATTTCCTGTAATCGTTCGAGGGCATCTTCCCGATTTTTTTCCTGGGTTCGAAATTGCTGTGCCTTGATAATAATTACGCCATCTTTGTTAATACGCCGGTCCTGGAGTTTTAATAGACGCTGTTTATAAAGGACGGGTAGAGAAGATGCTTTGATATCAAAGCGTAGATGAATCGCCGAAGAGACTTTATTAACGTTTTGTCCTCCGGCACCCTGCGCACGGATAGCTGAAAGCTCAATTTCATCATCAGGGATGGAGACATTCGAGGTTATTTTGAGCGCCATCAATATTCCTTGGTATCAACAGGTGTTATTGTAGCAGTAAGAGTACGAATCTCATTACGTCAGTATAGCTATTATAAAATTAGTACCAGGCGTCAGAACTTGAACCTTGCTACACCGGTCATATGTTTAATAGTATTATTCTGCTGTAACTAGCGAAGATATTAGATGTAGTATTACCTGGCCAGTTAAAATGTCATCACAACAAAAGGATCAAGTCATGCCTGATAAAGAGAGTTTCTACTATGCCCCATGGGAAAGGGCATATCAGCGCATAGCGACACCTTTTGAAGAATTTATTCATCGGCAAACAACAACCGGTATCCTGTTGATGGTCTGTGCAATCATTGCACTGTTTATCGCTAATTCACCCTATGTAGATGCCTATAACCAACTGCTGCATAGTAAAATGGCCATCAGTATCGGCAGTTGGAAGATCGAGCATAGTCTGCATCACTGGATAAATGACGGCTTAATGACAATTTTCTTTTTTGTTGTTGGTCTCGAGATTAAACGTGAAGTTCTGGTCGGTGAGCTTTCCAGTATTAATAACGCATTGCTGCCGGTTATTGGTGCGATTGGTGGCATGGTTGTTCCTGCGTTGCTTTATTTATGGGTTACTGGCGACACTGAAAATGCAAAAGGATGGGGCATACCAATGGCCACTGATATCGCTTTTGCAGTAGGTGTTATGGCATTGCTTGGAAAACGGGTTCCCCGGGCATTACTGACCTTCCTGGTTGCCCTGGCTATTGTTGATGATCTGGGAGCTGTTACTGTAATAGCACTTTTTTATACGGACACAATTAATACCACTTATCTAGGTGCTGCACTCATTATCCTGGTGGCGATGATTGCTATAAACCTGATGGGAATCAGACGTCCTCTGCCATACTTTATTCTTACCACGGTACTCTGGATTGCCATGGAAGGATCAGGGATACATGCCACCATCGCAGGCATATTGGCAGCGTGGACAGTGCCAGCATACTCCCGTTACTTGCCCAGGGATTTTAGTAAGAAATTACGCAAACTTACCGATCAATTTGATGACTATGATCAAAGTGACAAACCCTTGATCAATAATCCTTTGCAATCGACTGTTACCTGGAGATTATCTGAAACGATTTCTTTGGCTATGTCACCCTTACAGAAGCTTGAAACGATGTTGCATATTCCTTCTACTTACCTGGTGATTCCTGTTTTTGCACTTGCCAATGCTGCGATTCCGCTTAGTTATGAAGCTATAGGTAATATGTTTGAAAGCACCATTGCATTGGGTATTGGTGTCGGTCTTGTGTTTGGAAAACTTATTGGTATAGCGGGCACTGTGATTCTTGCCGAAATGATGGGGGTTGGTCAATTTCCAAAGGGAGTTCACCGATCACATATTATTGGTGCAGCACTGTTAGCGGGGATTGGTTTTACCATGTCAATTTTTATCTCTGAATTGGCCTTTATCTGGGATGGAAGTTTAGTGGAAGAAGCCAAAATGGGTATTCTTGCAGCTTCTCTGGTTTCTGGTCTCGGTGGTTATGCCTGGTTACGCTGGGTTGCACCTTCTGACGAAGAGTCAAATTAAGGTACTCAACTGGATCCTGTTCTATTCAATTAATTAATACTGGCAGAAAAGGTCTGTTCCGCTGTTAAGTAGCTGTTGCCAGAATTGTCGTCTTACACCCTGGATGATCCAGATGGCAGATTAATCTTCAGGGGCCGGATCGACAAACCTGGAGTTGACCTCGTAATTTGAGCCATCCTTTGCTTGCAGAACGATCTCCCAGAGCTCTTCATCTTCTATCGATGTTCTCTCATGTCCCGGTATCCCCCTCTCATCATCAACCTGTACACCCCATTGTCGTACATGGCGTATGCCTACTACGGGGATTCGAACATCATCAAAGTGTTGCATGAACTCTGCTGACAGATCATTAGCAGTCGACCAGGTGACAAAACTACATTCCTTGATTGCAGCGACTTTTTCGGGAAGATTTAAAAGTTTATCAGTAGTGTCATTCACGTCATTTTATCTCCTATGTTCATAAAAAAGAAAATGGCTGGTGCTAAATACATCGTAATAAAATATAGCTATATAAATGCCAGATTGATACCGTCTTTAATCTGGATACGTTGATCCACTTTATAACATCCTTCATTTTTTATTATTGATGTAGATCAAAAAGGCGCTAACAAGGAAGACAGGTCGCTAATTACTGATAAACCGGCTCCCCATTTTTTATTTATATGTCTTTTTCGAGATAGCTGTTATCAAATCGTTCAACCATGAAATCAATAAATGCTCTGACTTTTGGTGGCAGGTGACGTTGGCGAGGATAAAGTGCATACATTGGGATTTCTTTCGGTATAGATGAATAGTTGGTAAATAATTCCTGAAGTAATCCTTCCTTGAGTTCACATCTTACCGGCCATTCAGGTACCAGGATAATACCGTGGCCCGCAACGGCAGCGGCCACTAAAGATTCCGCATCGTTGGCATAGAGGTTTCCTGAAACACGGACCTCAGATACCACACCCTTTGCATCCTTAAACTTCCATGTGTTACTGCCTGGATTTGAACGAAAGGTCAGACAATTATGTTCCTCAAGTTCATCGGGCGATTCTGGATTACCTGCTTTGTCCAAATACGCAGTGCTTGCACAGACGATTCGTCTGCCTGAGGCGATTTTGCGTGCAACCATACTTGAATCGTTTAAAGCACCAAGACGAATGGTTAGATCGATACGATGTTCGATCATATCTATCACCTGATCCGAGGCTAACAAGACAATTTTCACACCGGGGAATTTTTCCTGGAAGGCAATCAGTACAGGAACGATATAGCGTCGACTTAAACTACCGGGGACATTCAAGCGTAATATTCCGGTAGGCGTTCCATCCAGTTGGGATAGTGCAAGCTTCGCTTCATCAATTTCAGTGACAATACTCGTGGCGCGTTCGTAATAAAGTTCACCTGCTTCTGTCAGGCTCAGTTTGCGCGTTGTTCGTTGGAATAGCAGGGCACCCAGTGAATCCTCAAGTTCATTGATCTGGCGGGACACAGAGGAAGGCGCGACCCCAAGTTGTCGGCCAGCCTCGGAAAAGCTGCCCGCTTCAACAACCCGAGCAAATGTTCTCAATCCCGCTATCGTTTCCATAAATTCACCTTTGCGTATATAGCATAAGTGTTTATCATATTAGCCTGTTTATCGCAAAGAATATTTTTCCTAAGATGTCGCCCAAGCTACATAGGAGAAATAACATGATTGATTTATATTTCTGGACAACGCCTAACGGATACAAGGTCCTGCAATTTCTGATAGAGACCGGGATCCCGCATCGGCTTTTCCCGATAAACATCAGCAAGGGTGAACAATTCAAACCGGAATTTCTGAAGATATCACCAAATAACAAGATACCGGCTATTGTTGACCATGATCCGATAAATGGTAATGAGTCAATTGCCATCTTTGAATCAGGGGCCATCTTGCTCTATCTGGCAGAAAAAACAGGCCGGTTTATTGTTAACGATATCAAAGGTCGTGCAGAGGTATTGCAATGGTTGTTTTGGCAGATGGGTGGACTTGGTCCCTTTGCAGGACAAAATTTGCATTTTGCTCACTACGCACCAGAACATTTACCTTATGCCATCAATCGTTATGTTGATGAAACAGCGCGATTGTTCAAGGTAATGGATCAACGACTGGCAGATCGTGATTATCTTGCGGGAGAATATTCTATTGCAGATATGGCGAGTTATCCCTGGGTTGCTATCTATAAAAGCTTAAAACAGGATTTGAATGATTTTCCAAACTTGAAACGTTGGTATGATCAAATAAAAGCCCGGCCTGCAACAATCAGTGCTTATGAAATAGGTAGTACGATTAATACGATACCGACTGTTACGGAAGAATCTAAAAAGATATTACTGGGACAGAAGGCAGAAACACTAGCTGCCTGAATTTGTGAGAAATTAAACTTAGGAGAAATGTAATGACAAATACAAAGAGTGGAATAGGAAAACATTGTGATGTTCAAGGTAAAATTGTTTTAGTAACGGGTGCCAATCGTGGTATCGGCAAAGCAATAGTTGATTCTCTTATCAAGCATGGTGCGAAGAAGGTCTATGCAGCAGTGCGTAACCTGAATACCACCCAGCCACTAATTGAAGCCTATGGCGATAAGATTGTTCCCATTCATGTTGATATGGAAAAGCCAGAGACGATCACGGCGGCTTCTACTGCTGCTGGTGATGTTGAAGTGTTGATAAATAATGCAGGTATTATGGAATTAGCCACGCCATTGGCAGAGGATGCCATTGAAAATTTAATCGTGAGTTGAATGTTAATGTTCTCGGGCTAATACATATTGCCCGGGCTTTTGCGCCAATATTAAAAGCCAATGGCGGTGGTGCATTAGTTCAGTTGAATTCTGTCGCGTCACTAAAGAATTTTCCTGATTTTGCTACCTACTCAGCATCAAAGGCCGCAGCGTATTCAATCACACAGGGGCTACGCGAGACATTAGATGAACAAGGGACACTTGTTGTCAGTGTGCATCCAGGCCCAATTGAAACGGATATGACTGATGGACTTGGTTTTGATGAGATGACTGAATCACCTACATTAGTCAGCGAAGCGATTATTGAAGGACTGAGTACGGGCCAATTTCATGTGTTTCCCGATACGATGGCAAAACAGGTTGGAGAACAATACGAAACTTTCGCGAAGAATATTGTCGAAGCTAACCTGATGGAGTAACAGGCTTTTAGATATCCAGGTACAGATAACGATTAAATGGCTGGGTGGCAGAATAGCGCATGCAGCGGCTTGCAACGCCG
>JAIVVP010000133.1:0-5262 GCA_049189775.1 Gemmatimonadota bacterium
CCCACCCAGGGAATCCCCATTTAAGCGCAGTTTTTTCTCTGCAACTTTATTGGTGAAAGTGATATGGTTGGTGTTATCAATAAAAATAACACTGTCCAGACTTTCCTGTGAAATAATCTCCAGTTGTGACACTTTTTCCTCCAGAGATTGATTGTAACGATGTGTTTCGAGAGCGCGGATATAAGCATCATGGAAAGTATCATGATCTGAAAAAAGAAATACCGGTTTCAGCCCGTATTCTTTTGCAATCTGAAAAGTATAACTTCCACCGATTACGACAGAATGGCCCTCCTGTTTTGCTTTTATGCAGAATAGTCTGTAATCATCAAGATGGTTGGCATAGTATATATCAATCTTTATATTGATTAATTTTTCATAGAACTGGATATCATGCTTTTCTTCAATGAAGCGAATAAAAGCAGTGTTAATTTTTTCATATCCGTAAGATCCTTTAGCTGTCCCAGTCATATCAAACTGAAATCGTTCTACCCGTGTGATTGTCGAGAATAGTTTATTGTAAGAATTTATCCAAGTTTTACTACAATTAAATCAGCCACTAGGTGTGATATCCCCTGGCACGTTCAAACAGGTCTGTTATCCAGTATGCCTGCGCACCGATGGCTGCAAATGGCAATAATATCCATGTGACATTAAACAGGGCCAGGACCAGGACGATGATACAAAAGTCCGCGCGACTGAGTTTATGAAATATATAGATGATCCAGTCCAGTCCGTCTTCCGGTTGTTTGGGTTCCGATGCCTGTTGTTCCCGGCTAATTGCATCGGGGTCATTGGCCTTCTTCGCTTCGTGTAGCAGGTCAACAACATAATCAATGAAAGCACCTGCCGCCGCTGCCAGACCCAACCACAACCAGAACTGCTGATTGTTTACCTGTGCTGTGCCATAACCTAAAGCGGCAAAGAAACTGGCATCTATAATCCAGTCGGCCATATCATCCAGTTTCGCACCGAACTCGGAAGACAGCTTTTTAATTCTGGCAACCTCACCATCACAATTGTCAAAGGTATAACTGGCGACCAATAATAATCCGCCTGTAATCCCGAGCATCCAGTTGCCCTGTGTAAAACATGCGGCACAGAGCAAACCCAATATCAGTGAGATAGTGGTGATCTGGTTAGGGGTCATTGATGTTTTCAAAAGTATCGGTGTCAGTCGATAAGACAGATGCCTGACTAATGGAAATATCTGATCCGGCACGGGCAGTGTATAAGTATTGTTCATGGTTTTTTCTTAAATCTATTTATTAATTTATCCATTCTACCGCGTTTAAGTTATATTACGTCCATCATAATTATTGTTTCAAAACCAATTTCCTAATAAATTTTAATGCGTGCACTTCCCATTATTGGCCTGGTATTGGGCCTGTTGATTTTTGTCCTGTTGATTCTTTGGCAAGGTATTGGTGATCTTTTTGATCTGTTGCTGACCTCAGGCTGGGAATTACTTACCTTGCCAATCGTCTGGGCGCCCTGCTTGCTTGCGGCGGCTTATTCATGGCGCATGTTATTTCCGAAACAGCATACACCGGAGTTTTGGCCGATATTGAAAGCACTGTGGATTGGTCGTGCCATAAATACATTATTACCAGTTGCCTCCATTGGTGGTGAAATTGCCAAGGCCAGATTGATCACACTATGGGGAACCAGTGGCGTGGATACCAGTGCCTCTGTACTGGTAGATAAAACGGTGCAGGCAATGGCAGTGGCTGTTTGGGCATTTACCGGAACACTGTTACTTATCCATCTTGCTTTGGATGATGAATTGGCGATTGCGGCCATGTTGGGCATCACTGTTCTGGCAGGGGGGTTATTGGGATTTATCCTGGTACAACATGCGGGCATGGTTGGTTTCATGGCCAGTGCCGTTGGTAAATTCGTCAGCTCGGGTGGTTGGGAAGAAATCACCAATAATGCCAGGGAAGTGGATGCCATTGTCCGGGAGATCTACAGCGATTACTCATGCGTCATCATCTCAACACTGTGGCGCACGTTTGGCCTCGTGTTACAGACCTCAGAAGTCTGGTTGGCCTGCTATTTACTCGGCTTTCCAATCAGTATTATCGAAGCCTTGATGTTGAAAAGCCTGACCAGCACCATCAGTGATATCGCCTTCTTTATCCCCAATGCCTATGGGGTTCAGGAAGGTGGTTATGTTATGCTAGGTGCCCTGCTTGGAATGACACCCGATATAGCATTAGCTGTCTCGCTGGCGACAAGGATTCGGGAGTTGGTAGTCGACATTCCTGGCCTGCTGGTCTGGCAACATTTCGAAAGTAAGTTGCTTCTGAATAAAAAGAAATAATATTAATTAAATCAATTTGTTAGCGGTTTCTTGATGGGGAGTTACGAAATCATATTTTATCTGTTGGTGCTGATTAGCTTCTGCGCCATTGGCTATTTATTGTTCGCCAATTTCAGCATCATTGAACTTCGCAAAAGCAGAAAAAGACCCCATATTCCTTCCGGCTTCACACCGCCGGCCACGGTGTTAAAACCCATCTGCGGCCTGGAACATGGCATGGATGAGAATTTAAGATCATTCTGTGAACAGGATTACCCCGAATACCAGATTATCTTTGGATTGCACGGTGAAGATGACACGGCAATTCCTGTGATTGAGAAAATTATCCAGGATTATCCGCAACTGGATCTGGAAATGGTCATCGACACACGGCTACATGGCTCAAACCACAAGGTTTCAAATCTGATTAATATGTTCCCCACAGCCAAACACGACATATTACTGGTTGCAGACAGTGATATGCGCGTGGGCAAAAACTACCTGCATGATATCGTCGCACCGTTTGCCAATGCAGCGAATGGTGCTGTCACCTGTCTCTATTCAGGCCGCTCGGAAGGTGGCCTGGCTTCAAGGCTAAATGCCATGTTTATTAATGAATGGTTTCTGCCTTCAGTACTTATATCTAATGCGCTAAAAGATATTAGCTATTGCCTGGGGGCGACGATGGCCGTACGCCGTGAAATATTGACCGATTTTGGAGGCTTTGAAGCACTGAGTAATTATCTGGCCGATGATTATATGCTGGGTCAAATGGTCTCGGAACGCGGCTATAAAATACACTTATCACACACGATTGTAGAAAATCTGTCTTACGAATCAAGCTATAAGTCATTGTTTTTACACGAACTTCGATGGGCAAGGACACTCAGGGCCGTAGAACCACTGGGCTATCTGGGCACCTTCCTGACAGATACATTAGTGATAAGCAGCCTGACCGCACTATTCGCACTAATCTTCACGCAGCACACACTTTTACCTGCCTCAATACTCGGCATTACGATTACTGCTCGAATTTTGCTGCACCTGCAGGTAAAATCCGCGCTTGGCCTGAATGGTCGGGGATCATTGCTGCTTATCCCTGTGAGAGATCTACTCTCCTTCATCATCCGAATCGTCAGTTTTACGGGACATTCAGTTGAATGGAGGAACCACACTTTTTCTGTGGATGATGAGGGATTGATGCATGAAGAAGCAGAAACTGATCCAAAAGATCTCATAAAAGAAGATAATTAAGAACACGATAAACTATAGAGTATTCTGTAGTTAATAAAAATTAGGAGTCCCATCGGGATGTTGAAAACATTATTTTTAAATCCGCCTTCCTTTAATGGTTTTGATGGCGGTGCTGGCTCTCGTTACCAATGTACACGAGAAGTAAAATCTTTCTGGTATCCAACCTGGCTGGCGCAACTATCAGCCCTGGTTGAAGGCAGTCGTTTGATCGATGCACCTGCAGGAGACATTCCACTGGAAGAAGTTTTACCTCTGGCCACTGATTATGAATTTCTGGTGCTTTACACCAGCACACCTTCATTTCCAAATGACGTAAAAATTGCCGAAGCATTCAAGCAAAAAAATCCGGAATTGATCATTGGTTTTTGCGGCCCGCATGTTGCGGTTAATCCGGACCATACCGTGCTTGCCTCTGATGCTATTGATTTTGTTGCTGGCAATGAGTTTGATTTCACCATCAAGGAAATAGCTGAGGGAAAACCGCTCGAGGAAGTCGATGGCATTATCTACAAAAAAGATGGCAAACCTGTACACAATAAAGATCGTGCACTGATTGAAGACATGGATTCCCTACCATGGGTGACTAAAGTCTATAAAGAAAATCTGGACACAAAAAATTACTACAACGGTTATATGCTTCATCCTTATATGTCTTTCTATACTGGCAGAGGTTGTAAATCTCGTTGTACATTCTGTCTCTGGCCACAAACTATTTCTGGTCATAATTATCGTACCCGTTCAGTTGACAACATCATTGCAGAGTTAACTTATGCAAGAGATAACTTCCCTGAGATTAAGGAATTTTTCTTCGATGATGATACCTTGACTGACAACATCGAACATGTAGAAGCCCTGGCAAAAAAGATTGGTAAACTGGGCATCACCTGGTCCTGTAATGCAAAAGCCAATGTCCCTTACGAAACACTGAAGATAATGAAAGACAACGGTCTGCGACTGTTACTGGTCGGTTACGAATCCGGTAATCAGCAGATCCTGATAAACATCAAGAAAGGTATTCGAACAGATATTGCACGTCAGTTTACCAAGGACTGCCACAGTCTGGGCATCCTCATTCACGGGACTTTTATTGTTGGCCTTCCTGGTGAAACAAAAGACACCATTGAAGAATCAATCAAATATGCCCAGGAACTGAATCCGCAAACTATTCAGGTATCACTACCTGCTGCCTATCCTGGAACATTTCTCTACAAACAAGCAATTGAAAATGGCTGGTTGATCGATGATACGACACTGGTGGGTGATGATGGAGTTCAACATTCAGTACTGAATTATCCGCATCTGCCCAGTGATGATATTTTTGAAGCTGTTGATAATTTCTACAAACGTTTCTATTTCCGCCCATGGAAGATGGCAACACTATTTTTCGAAATGTGCCAGGACTGGGAGATCATGAAACGTCGTCTGCGTGAAGGTGTGGAATTCTTTAAATTCCTTTTCGTACGGGAGAGCACAGCCTGAAACAACTAATCGTGACAGGCGATGATTTCGGCCTGTCAATTCCAGTAAATGAGGCTGTTTCACAGGCACATCAAAAAGGCATCTTAACCAGCACCAGTTTGATGGTTGCTGCGCCTGAAGTAGATGATGCGGTCGCACGAGCCAAAGAATTGCCTGAGCTTAATGTCGGTTTACATCTGGTCTTGTCTAATGGCCATGCCTGTCTGCCGGCGAGTGATATTCCTGAC